>NZ_JBQQCG010000160.1:0-10086 GCF_052245575.1 Streptomyces sp. 2A115
GCTGGTGTTGCATGCCGTGGGTGCTTCGGCACTGCGGGTACGGGTCGCGCCGTGTGGCCCGGACGCGTTGTCGGTCGAGGCTGCCGACGAGGCGGGTGGTCTGGTGGTGACGATGGACTCGCTGGTGTCCCGGCCGGTGTCGGTAGAGCAGTTGGGGACGGCGGCGGACACAGCGGTCGTGAACTCGCTGTTCGAGGTGGCATGGGCAGAATTGCCTCTGGTCCAGGACGTGGGGCCGTCGCCGTCGTGGGTGGCGGTGGCCACGGCTGACGAGGTGACGGGGCTGGCCGGGAGCGCGGAGGTCCCGGCGGTGGTGGTCCTGGAAGCCGTCGGCGGTGACGAGGCGGACGCGGTTCTGGACCTGACCGCCCGGGTGTTGGCGGTGGTGCAGGCGTGGCTGGCGGCCGGTGTGGAGCTGGAGGAGTCGCGGCTGGTGGTCCTGACCCGGGGTGCGGTACCGGCCGGTGGTGAGGGTGGGGTGAGCGATCCGGCGGGCGCGGCGGTGTGGGGTCTGGTTCGTGCCGCGCAGGCTGAGCACCCCGACCGGATCATCCTGCTGGACATCGACCCGGCCTCGGACGACACAGCGGGATCCGCATGGGGTTCCGTGCTGGGTGCGGTGCTGGCCAGTGGAGAGCCGCAGATCGCGGTGCGCGGAGCCACCCTCTCCACGCCCCGCCTCGCTCGCACCACCGGTCAAGTCCCGGATGTCCCGGCCGTGTTCGGACCGGAGGGAACGGTCCTGGTCTCGGGTGCCGGGTCGTTGGGTGCTCTCGTGGCGCGGCATCTGGTGGCCCGGCACGGGGTGCGGCGTCTGTTGCTGGCCAGTCGTCGGGGTGCGGACGTCGAGGGTGTGGGTGAGCTGGTCGTTGAGCTTGCTGAGCAAGGTGCCGTGGTGTCGGTTGCGGCCTGTGACGTGTCCGACCGTGACCAGGTGCGGGCGCTGCTGGCATCGGTGCCGGACGAGCACCGTCTGACGGGCGTGGTGCATACGGCGGGTGTGTTCGATGCCGGGGTGATCGGAACGCTGTCCTCGGAGCGGTTGGCGAGGGTGTTCGCGCCGAAGGTGGACGCGGTGCGGCACCTCGACGAGTTGACCCGTGGCCTGGATCTGGATGCGTTCATCGTTTACTCCTCCGCCTCGTCCGTGTTCATGGGTGCGGGAAGTGCCGGCTATGCGGCGGCGAATGCCTTCCTGGACGGGTTGATGGCCAACCGTCGGGCGGCGGGCCTGCCCGGGCTGTCACTGGCCTGGGGCACCTGGGATCACACCACCAACATGACCGCTCACCTCAGCACGGACGACCAGGCACGTATGAGCAGGCGTGCGAGCCGTGGCGGCGTCGTGGCGCTCAAGCCCGCGGAGGGCATGGAGCTGTTCGATGCCGCTGTGAGGTCCGAGCAGTCGCTGCTGGTGCCGGTCAAGTTGGACCTTCGGGGGGTACGAGCCGACGCGGCGGCCGGTGCCGGTGTTCCGCACCTGCTGCGCGGCCTCGTACCGGTCGGCAGGCAGCAGGCGCGGGCAGCATCCACGACCGACGGCGGGCTGGTGCGCCGGCTGGCCGGGCTCGCCGAGGCGGCGCAGGAGGCACTGCTGCTCGACGTGGTGCGTGCCCAGGCCGCGGCCGTGCTCGGGCATGCCGGGCCTGCGGGTGTCCGGGCGGAGACAGCGTTCAAGGACGTCGGGTTCGACTCGCTCACGTCCGTGGAACTGCGCAACCGGCTGCGTGAGGCCACCGGGCTGAAGCTGCCCGCCACGCTGGTCTTCGATCATCCGACTCCGCTGGTCCTCGCCCACCACCTGCGCGACGAACTCGGTATCAGCGACGACGTGCTTTCCCGGGTGAACGCGAAAATCGAAGACGTCGAGTCGCTGATCAGTGGTCTGCGCCTCGATGGATCCATGAAATCCAGTATCGCGCTTCGCCTTCAGGGTCTGGTGGCCAGGTGCAATGGAGTATTTGAGCAGACGGAATTCTCCATGATGTCGGAAAAACTGGAATCCGCGTCGGTCGACGAAGTTCTCGACTTTATCGATGACGAACTGGGTCTCAGCTGAGATCGGTTCGAGGCTTCACGGCTCCATCAAACCTTCGTGAGGACTGAAGAATGGCCACGGACGAAAAACTCCTCAAGTACCTCAAGCGCGTCACGACCGAGTTGCACAACCTGCGGAAGCAGGGCTCATCGCATGCGGGTGAGCCGATAGCGATCGTGGGTATGGCGTGCCGTTTGCCGGGTGGGGTGGCGGGGCCGGCGGATCTGTGGCAGTTGGTGTGTGAGGGCCGGGACGCGGTGTCGGGGTTCCCCGACGACCGGGGCTGGGAGCTGGAGGGCCTGTTCGACCCGGATCCTGACCACCCGGGCACCTCCTACACCGATCAGGGTGGCTTCCTGCGCGGAGCCGGGCTCTTCGATGCGGGGTTCTTCGGTATCTCGCCGCGTGAGGCGCTGGCGATGGACCCGCAACAGCGGCTGCTGCTGGAGACCTCCTGGGAGGCGTTGGAGGATGCCGGTGTCGACCCGTTGTCGTTGAAGGGCACCGATGTCGGGGTGTTCTCCGGGGTGTGCGGTCAGGGCTACGGGGCCGGTGCCGGTGTGGTCGCACCGGAGTTGGAGAGTTTCACCGGCACGGGCGTGGCGGGGAGCGTGGCGTCGGGCCGGGTGTCGTACGTGTTCGGTTTCGAGGGTCCGGCGGTCACCGTGGATACGGCGTGTTCGTCGTCGTTGGTGGCGATGCATCTGGCCGCGCAGGCGCTGCGGCAGGGTGAGTGCTCGATGGCGTTGGCCGGCGGGGCGATGGTGATGTCGACGCCCGGCACCTTCGTGGCGTTCTCCCGGCAGCGGGGGATGGCCGCGGATGGCCGGTGCAAGGCGTACGCGGACGGCGCGGATGGAATGGGTCTGGCCGAGGGCGTCGGAGTGGTGGCGCTGGAGCGGTTGTCGGTGGCGCGGGAGCGTGGGCACCGGGTGCTGGCAGTCGTACGGGGCAGTGCGGTGAACCAGGATGGCGCGTCCAATGGCTTGACGGCGCCGAACGGGCCGTCGCAGCAGCGGGTGATCCGCAGGGCGTTGGCCGGTGCCGGTCTGGTCTCGGCGGATGTGGATGTGGTGGAGGGGCACGGGACCGGGACGGCTCTGGGTGATCCGATCGAGGCGCAGGCGTTGCTGGCCACCTACGGTCAGGGCCGGGACCCGGAACAGCCGCTGTGGCTGGGGTCGTTGAAGTCCAACATCGGCCATACGCAGCAGGCTGCGGGCGTGGCCAGTGTTATCAAGATGGTGCAGGCGCTGCGGCACGGCGTCATGCCCCCCACGCTGCATGTGCAGGAGCCCACGATCGAGGTGGACTGGTCGGCGGGCGCCATCGAGCTACTGACCGAGGCCCGGGAGTGGCCGCGCAACGGCCGTCCGCGCCGGGCCGGGATCTCCTCGTTCGGGATCAGTGGGACGAACGCGCATCTGATCCTGGAGGAAGCGCCGCCGGAGGAGGCGGAGCCTGTCCCCGAACAGCCGGAGCCTGTCCCTGAACAGTCGGCGCCTGCGGGTGCCGTGCCGTTGGTGGTGTCGGCGCGGAGCGTCGGTTCCCTGGCGGGCCAGGCCGGGCGACTGGCGTCGTACGTGGAGTCGGGCGCCGGCGGGGCGTCGCCGGCGGGCGTGGCGAGGGCGTTGGTGTCGGCCCGCGCGGTCCTGGGTGAGCGTGCCGTGGTGGTCGCGGGTTCGACCGAGGAGGCGCTGACCGGGCTGTCGACGCTGGCGCGGGGCGAGCGTGCCCCCGGCGTGGTGACCGGAAGGGCAGTCGGCTCGGGTGCGCCGGGCAAGATCGTGTGGGTGTTCCCGGGGCAGGGATCGCAGCGGGTCGGAATGGGCCGGGAGCTGTATGAGCGGTATCCGGTGTTCGCGGAGGCGTTGGACGAGGCATGTGCGCAGCTGGACGCGTGTCTGGCCGGGTGGGTTGATCATCCGGTACGGGATGTGGTGCTGGGCAGGGTGACCCCGGGCGCCGTGCTTCTGGACCAGACGGTGTTCACGCAGGCGGGGCTGTTCGCCCTGGAGAGCGCTCTGTTCAGGCTGGTGGAGTCCTGGGGTGTGCTGCCGGACGCGGTGATCGGACATTCGATCGGCGAGGTCGCTGCCGCGTATGCGGCGGGTGCGCTGTCGTTGCCGGACGCGGCGCGGGTGGTCGCGGCCCGCGGCCGGCTGATGCAGGCACTACCGCCGGGTGGGGCGATGGTCGCGGTGGCCGCCGGGGAGGACGAGGTCGCCGGGCTGCTGGGCGACGGCGTGGAGGTCGCGGCGGTCAACGGCCCGTCCTCGGTGGTGCTCTCCGGTGACCAGGACGCGGTCCTCGCGGTGGCCGACCGGTTGCGGGAGCGGGGACATAAAACGAAGCGGCTGGCGGTCTCGCACGCGTTCCACTCACTGCGGATGGAGCCGATGCTGGCCGACTTCGCCGCCGAGCTGAGCCAGGTGGTGTGGCGGCCGCCCGTGATCCCGGTGATCTCGAATGTGACCGGCCGGCCGGCCGAGCCCGAGGAACTCGCCGACCCGCAGTACTGGGCCAGGCATGTCCGGCGGCCGGTGCGGTTCGCCGACGGGATCGCGGCCGCAGTGCGGTACGGCGGCGAGCTGTTCGTGGAGCTGGGTCCGGGCGCGGCCCTGACCGGCCTGGTCGAGGAGACAGCCACCGCTACGGCGACCGAGGTGACATGTGTCGCGGCCCTGCGCGACGGCCGTCCCGAAGAGCAGACCCTGCTGGCTTCGATGGCCGAGCTGTTCGTCCGGGGCGTCGCGGTGGACTGGGCCGAGGTCCTGCCTGGTGGGACGGGATCCGCTCCGGTCGACCTGCCGACGTACGCCTTCGACCACCAGCACTACTGGCTTCGGACGGCCGAGCCGGCGACGGACGCGGTGTCGTTGGGTCTGGCCGGGGCCGATCATCCTTTGCTGGGTGCGGTGGTGCGGTTGCCGCAGTCCGACGGGTTGGTCTTCACGTCACGGCTGTCGCTGCGCTCGCATCCCTGGCTGGCCGATCACGCGGTCGGTGGCGTGGTGCTCGTCCCGGGTACCGGGCTGGTGGAGTTGGCGGTGCGGGCGGGTGACGAGGCCGGTTGTGGGGTGTTGGAAGAGCTCGTGATCGAGGCGCCGCTCGTGGTGCCCGAGCGTGGCGGGGTACGGCTCCAGGTGGCGGTCGGCGGACCCGGGGAGGACGGCTCGCGCACCGTAGAGATCTACTCGCTGAGCGAAGACATTGCCGACGAGGGTGGCGCGGAGGTATGGACGCAGCACGCCACCGGCATGCTGTCGTCGGCCGCCGCCCAGCCGGATGGCGTGGGCACCGCGTTCGACTTCGGCGCCTGGCCGCCACCCGGCGCACAGCCGTTGGACGTGGACGTCAGGGGCTTCTACGACGGTCTGCTCGAGCGCGGTTACGGCTATGGTCCGGCGTTCCAGGGCCTGCGGGCGGTATGGCGGCGCGGTGAGGAGGTCTTCGCCGAGGTCGCGCTGCCCGAGGAACAGCGCAAGGAGGCCGACAGGTTCGGTATCCACCCCGCGCTGCTGGACGCGTCCCTGCACGCGGGGATGCTCGCCGCCGCGCCGGACACGGCAGAGGAGGGATCCCCCGGCGAGCCGGTGCTGCCGTTCGCGTGGAACGGGCTCGTGCTGCATGCCGTGGGTGCCTCGGTGCTGCGGGTACGCCTGGCGCCGGGCGGGCCTGGCGCCGTGTCACTTGCGGCGGCGGACGAGGCCGGCGGTCTGGTGGTGACGATGGACTCGCTGGTGTCCCGGCCGGTGTCCACCGACCAGTTGGAGACGGCGGCGGATGACAGCCGTGACTCGTTGTTCGGGGTGGAGTGGACCGAGCTGTCGTCGGCTCAGGGGGCGGAGGCGTCGCCGTCGTGGGTGGCGGTGGCCACGGCTGACGAGGTGACGGGGCTGGCCGGGAGCGCGGAGGTCCCGGCGGTGGTGGTCCTGGAAGCCGTCGGCGGTGACGAGGCGGACGCGGTGTTGGCGTTGTCGTCCCGGGTGTTGGGGGTGGTGCAGGCGTGGCTGGCGGCCGGTGTGGAGCTGGAGGAGTCGCGGCTGGTGGTGCTGACCCGGGGTGCGGTGCCGGCCGGGGGTGAGGGTGGGGTGAGTGACCCGGCGGGCGCGGCGGTGTGGGGTCTGGTTCGTGCGGCGCAGGCTGAACATCCCGATCGGTTCGTGCTGTTGGACATCGATCCCGCTGCCGACGGTGGTGTGGAGCCGGTGTTGGGTCCGGTACTGGCCGGTGGGGAGCCGCAGGTTGCCGTCCGTGGCACGGCGCTGTCGGTCCCTCGGCTCACCCGTGCCGTTCCTCAAGTGCCCACCGCAAGGGCGGTGTTCGGCCCGGAAGGGACCGTTCTGGTCTCGGGTGCCGGGTCGTTGGGTGGCCTGGTGGCGCGGCATTTGGTGGCCCGGCACGGGGTGCGGCATCTGTTGCTGGCCAGCCGACGGGGTCCGGATGCCGAGGGTGTGGGTGAACTGGTCGCCGAGCTCGCCGAGCAAGGAGCCGTGGTCTCGGTCGCGGCCTGCGACCTGTCCGACCGCGACCAGGTGCGGGCGCTCCTGGCCTCGGTGCCGGACGAGCACCGCTTGACAGGCGTGGTGCATACGGCCGGTGTGCTGGACGACGGGGTGATCGGGGCGTTGACCCCGGAGCGGCTGGCCGGGGTGTTCGCGCCCAAGGTGGACGCGGCCCGGCACCTGGACGAGCTGACCCGTGGCCTGGACCTCGACGCTTTCGTGGTGTTCTCGTCCGCCTCGGGAGTGTTCGGGTCAGCCGGTCAGGGCAATTACGCGGCGGCGAATGCCTTCTTGGACGGGTTGATGGCCAACCGTCGGGCGGCGGGCCTGCCCGGGCTGTCGCTCGCCTGGGGCCTGTGGGAGCAGACCAATGGTATGACCGCTCACCTGGGCGGTGTTGACCAGGCACGTGCGAGCCGTGGCGGCGTGCTGGCAATCCTGGAGGCGGAGGGTGTGGAGCTGTTCGACACCGCCATCGGGTCCGGGCAGGCGTTGCTGTTGCCGATCAAGCTGGACCTGCGGACGCTGCGAACCCAGGCCGCAGCCGGCACCGGTGTGCCGCATCTGCTCCGCGGCCTGGTGCGGGTGGGTCGGCAGGCCGCGCGGGCGGCCTCCTCCACCGACGGCGGACTGGTGCGTCGGCTGGCCGGGCTCGCCGAGGCCGAGCAGGAGACGCTGCTTCTCGACCTGGTGCGCGCCCAGGCCGCGGCCGTGCTCGGGCATGCCGGACCGGCGGGTGTCCGGGCGGACACGGCGTTCAACGAGGCCGGCTTCGACTCACTCACGTCCGTGGAACTGCGCAACCGACTGCGTGAGGCGACCGGCCTGAAGCTTCCTCCCACGCTGATCTTCGACTACCCGGCCCCGCTGGCGCTGGCCCGCTATCTGCGCGACGAGCTCGGTGACACGGTGGCCGGCACTCCCTCGGTGGCTCCGGCGGTTGCCGCGGATCCCGACGAACCGATCGCGATCGTCGGGATGGCGTGCCGGCTGCCCGGCGGCGTGGCGGATCCCGAGGACCTGTGGCGGTTGGTCTACGAGGGCCGTGAGGGCATGTCGTCCTTCCCCGGCGACCGGGGCTGGGATCTGGAGGGCCTGTTCGACCCGGACCCCGACAGCGCGGGCACTTCGTACACCAGTCAGGGCGGATTCGTACGCGAAGCCGGGCTCTTCGATGCGGGGTTCTTCGGGATTTCGCCGCGTGAGGCGTTGGCGATGGATCCGCAGCAGCGGTTGCTGCTGGAGGCGTCGTGGGAGGCGTTGGAGGGCGCCGGTGTCGACCCGGTCTCGCTGAAGGGCACCGACGTCGGGGTGTTCTCCGGGGTGTCCAGTCAAGGCTATGGGGCCGGTGTCATCGCGCCGGAGTTGGAGGGCTTCGCGAGCACGGGTACCGCGTCGAGCGTGGCCTCGGGCCGGGTGTCGTACGTCTTCGGTTTCGAGGGTCCGGCGGTGTCGGTGGACACAGCGTGTTCGTCGTCGTTGGTGGCGATCCATCTGGCGGCGCAGGCGCTCAGGCAGGGCGAGTGCTCTACGGCCCTGGCCGGCGGCGTCACGGTGATGGCGACACCCGTCAGTTTTGTGGAGTTCTCCCGCCAGCGGGGCCTGGCCACCGACGGGCGGTGCAAGGCGTACGCGGACGGCGCGGATGGCACGGGCTGGGCCGAGGGTGTGGGCCTGGTGGTGCTGGAGCGGTTGTCGGTGGCGCGGGAGCGTGGGCACCGGGTGCTGGCGGTGCTGCGGGGCAGCGCGGTGAACCAGGACGGCGCGTCCAATGGCTTGACCGCGCCGAACGGTCCCTCGCAGCAGCGGGTGATCCGCAAGGCGCTGGCGAATGCGCGACTCTCCTCGTCCGAAGTGGATGTGGTGGAGGGGCACGGGACCGGGACGGCTCTGGGCGATCCGATCGAGGCGCAGGCGCTGCTGGCCACCTACGGGCGGGACCGGGACCCGGAGCGCCCGCTGTGGCTGGGGTCGTTGAAGTCCAACATCGGTCATACGCAGGCGGCTGCGGGTGTGGCGGGCGTGATCAAGATGGTGCAGGCGCTGCGGCATGGGGTTATGCCGCCGACCCTGCATGTGCAGGAGCCCACGACGCAGGTGGACTGGTCCGTGGGCGCCATCGAGCTGCTGACGCAGGCCCGGGAGTGGCCGCGCAACGGTCGTCCGCGTCGGGCCGGGGTGTCGTCGTTCGGTATCAGTGGGACGAACGCTCATCTGATCCTGGAGGAAGCGCCCGCCGTCGATCTGGAAGAGGTGCGGCAGCCGCCGGTGCCGGGTGGGGTGGTGCCGTTGGTGGTGTCGGCGCGGAGTGCCGGTTCGCTGGCGGGTCAGGCCGGTCGGCTGGCGGCATTCGTCGAGGGTGCCGATGGGGTGTCGTTGGCGGGTGTGGCGGAGGCGTTGGTGTCGGGCCGTGCGCTGTTGGGTGAGCGTGCGGTGGTGGTTGCGGGTTCGGGTGCGGAGGCGCTGGCTGGGCTGGGTGCGCTGGCGCGAGGTGAGAGCGCGCCTGGTGTGGTGGCTGGTAGCGCGTCCGGTTCGGGTGTGCCGGGCAAGGTGGTGTGGGTGTTTCCGGGGCAGGGTTCGCAGTGGGTGGGGATGGGCCGGGAGTTGCTGGATTCCTCGCCGGTGTTTGCTGAGCGGATCGCGGAGTGTGCTGCTGCGTTGGATCGGTGGGTGGATTGGTCGCTGGCGAAGGTGCTGCGCGGTGATGCTGAGCCCGAGCTGCTGGAGCGGGTGGATGTGGTGCAGCCCGCCAGCTTCGCGGTGATGGTGGGCTTGGCTGCGGTGTGGGCGTCGGTGGGTGTGGTGCCGGATGCGGTGCTGGGTCATTCGCAGGGTGAGATTGCGGCTGCGTGTGTGGCGGGTGCGTTGTCGCTGGAGGACGCCGTTCGGGTCGTGGCCCTGCGCAGTCAGGCCATCGCGACGCAGTTGGCGGGGCGCGGCGGCATGGCGTCGGTTGCGCTGAGCGATGAAGAGGCGACCGCCCGGCTGACACCGTGGGCGGACCGGGTGGAGGTGGCTGCGGTCAACGGCCCGTCGTCGGTGGTGATCGCCGGTGACGCCCTGGCCCTCGACGAGGTGCTGGAGGCGCTGTCCGACCAGGATGTCCGGGTGCGGCGGGTGGCGGTGGATTACGCGTCGCACACCCGGCATGTGGAGGACATCCGGGACACGCTGGCCGAGGTGCTGGCGGAGGTGCGTGCACAGGCACCGACCGTGCCGTTCTACTCGACTGTGACCGGCGACTGGGTTCAGGATGCCGGTGTTCTGGACGGCGGCTACTGGTACCGGAACCTGCGTGGTCAGGTGCGCTTCGGTCCTGCGGTTGCCGACCTGCTGGCGCAGGGGCACGGCGTCTTCGTCGAGGTCAGTGCGCATCCCGTCCTTCTTCAGCCGATCGCCGAGATCGTCGATGCGGCGCAGGCTGATGTGGTGGTGACGGGCTCGCTGCGGCGGGACGACGGTGGTCTGCGGCGGCTGCTGGCGTCGATGGCCGAACTGTTCGTCCAGGGTGTGGCCGTGGACTGGACGGGTGTACTCCCC
>NZ_JBQQCG010000161.1:0-9586 GCF_052245575.1 Streptomyces sp. 2A115
CCGGGCCCGGGACGGCCTCCCGGCTCGAAGAACAAGCACCGAGCCAGGCACCACGACGTCGGCAAGACCGTCAAACGCGCCGAGTCGATCAAGGAACACCAAGCCCGCCCACGTTAAACGCCAAGCTGAGAGGAGTCAGCGGCCTGCCGCTCAAGCACGACGACATCGCTCTCGCCTCTCCCTCCTCCGACAAGAAGCCCAGACAGGAGCGAGCCCACCCCGAAAGGGCCCGCCCGACGCAATCTCGACGGTCTGGCCGCAGGCGGTCACGCAGACCTGTGTCGTCCATTTGATCCGGGCCTCGAGGCCGCAGCCCTCAAATGCGTCTACATGGCCGTCATGAGCCTCGACCCCACCGGGCAGGGACGCAAACGCTGGACCATGCGCTGGAAGCCCGCACTCCAGGCCTTCGACATCGCCTTCGACGGCCGACTCTCCGTCGGCCGCCGCTAACTCACACCACCCGCTGCCCGGCGTGCACGAGCCGGGTGACCACCTCCCGCAGCTGGGTGGCGGTCACCGCGGTGGCGTCGTCGGCCGGCCCCAGCCGGATCGCGTCCAGCACGGCCGTCCAGGACGTGCGCCCCGTCTCCAGCGCGGCGACGAAGGAGTAGGGCCAGCCGGGGATGAACTGATCCGCGCTGCGGCCCCGCCCGTAGACGTGGCAGAACAGCAACTCCGGGCTGGTGGGGGCGCCGGGACGCAGCCAGTTGCTCACGTCGACGGCGAGCACGATCCGCCCGTCGGCGGCGCGCGGCAGCGGCGTGCAGGCCAGCAGCCTGCGTAGGCGGCGCGGTTCCAGCCAGCTGTGGTTGACCGCGTCGTACATCGCCCCGCACCCACGCCGGTGCTCGGCCGTGAGCGTCAACTCGACCAGCGAGGTGACCGGGCCGTCCGAGCACAGCACCGCGTCGGTGAGCTCGAAGAGCGCATCCGCCCGGGTGTAGAGGCAGTCGTAGAACTGGACACGAAAGTGGGACAGGACACCCAACGCGGCGTCAGCGGACTGTTCAAGGGCGAGACTCTTCACCAGCGGCCGTTCCTTCACGCGACGTTGCTCGACACCTCGAAGCGTGAAGAACGGCCGCCCTGCTGTCCCGGGAGCGAACCAAGATCAGCGGATCAGGTGAACGGCCGAGGTTAAACACCAAGCTGAGGGAAGAGAGGCCGCAATCCAGAGCACAGCCGACGGCCGCATCCCGGCCGGCGGGTGGTGGACCGGCGCTCACCTCAGGGTGATCAGTGTGTCTTTTGATCCTTCACTGCGTTGGCGATTACCCGGCGGTGCTGCTGTCCGCGTCGTCGGTGGCGGCCACGTAGGCAGGGAACGCGGCCTCAGGCTTCTTCCAGGGCCTCACCGAATTCGCGCATCACCCGGCCGTGATGGCTATGGGCGAGTTGGTGTCCGACGGCCAGGACCAGCGCCACCGGCCATTCGAGGATCTCCAGGGCGGCCAGTAGGCCAAGGCCGGTGAGAAAGGCAAGCTGCTCGGCAGGGGGCAGTTCAAGACGCGCGCCGAACACGTCGAGAGTCACGGCGTTGTGTGCGACAGCGCGTTCAGCAGCCGCGCCGGCCGACTTCGGGTCCGCGGCCGAGGCACCTGGCCGGGCTGGGCGGGCATCCTTTGGGGGGACAGTTGGTGCGGTCATGGTTGCCATCCGTTCCATCGACGACCACGAACCCGTCGGCGATGCGTGCCTTTTTTCCACTTTGTCAACCCTAGTCAGGGCATACGGACGGTGCATGCCGAGCGGTAGCCGCCTCGTGTGCCGCCCGCCCCTCGGCGTGCACCAGCCGACCGCCGGGACGTACCAGGAGCAGCAGGTCGTGCCGGTCAGGGAGCGTGCCGTCGAAGGCCGCGTCACGATGCGGGCCCCCTGGGCGCACCCTCCGACCTGGCCGAACGACTGGGTCCGCCATCTTGCCCCGATCGTGCGCGGTTTCTTTCGTAGTGCACCGTGGCTTTCCCGTAGGGCCCAGGCCCCTGAAAGCACCGTCGGCCCGCCAGGGCTCCGGGAAACGTCCTACACCCTCAGCTGGAGCGCTTCCCCTGCCCGTGAACCGGAACCGAGGTCGTGAAGCGACCCGCCACCCGTGAGGGAGTGGTGGAAGTCCGCGGGGAGCATTCGGGCATCCGTGTGCAGGACCGGCTCGTGAACAGCGGTCCGATCGTCGTGGTGCCGCCACTCTTGCCCGTGTTCGCCGTGATCAGCGAGCGGATGCTCGGATCGAGTGCCCAGGGCAAGCGCCTTGTCGCGGCTTCATGACGCGAGGCTGCGTCGGCCGCAGCCGTGCGGGTGCACTCATGGGCTTCTCAGGCCGCTTCGGCCGGGAGCCGTCCGGCGCGGATGGCCTCGACCAGGGCCTGGTGGTCCTTCTCGTTCTGGTCCGCGTACAACTCGGCGAACGTCGCCAGCGCACGGTCGAAGACATCGCCGCCGCCCATGTACGAGGCGATCGCGATCCAGTCGCCGGACCTGACGTGGGCGCGGCCCAGCGTGGCACCGCACAGCCTGCCGAACAGGGTCATCTTCTTCGGCGACAGGTTCTCGGCCACGGCGATTCCCTTCCAGTCGCGCAGCTGGCGTACGTAAAAGTCCCGTCGCTTAAAGGCGGCCAGGGCCGCCTTCCGCACCATCAACGAGCGCTGGGAGGCCAAGGGCCCGTAAAGCAACGTGTTGATTCTTTACGGGCCCTTACCGTCCATGCCCGTGAGGCGTTCCCAGCCCAGGAAGATGTCGCTGGTGGCCTGCATGAGCCGTTGGCCGGCGACGACGCGCTCGCCCTGCGTGCTGAATGCGCTGCCTCCGACGTAGGGCGCCAGAACCGACTCGTCGGCTTCCTTGGCCTGAAGGAACAGGGGATCCTCGTCGTCCTTGCCGAGCAGCAGAATGATCCAGCAGCGGGTTCCCACACTGCGCACCCCGACGACCTCGCGGGCCACGTCGGCGATGCGACAGCTCTCCAGCAGGAACCGGCGGTCCGTCTACAGACTCTGGCCGTAGCGCTCGATCAGCCAGCTGATCTCCTTCTCCAGCGTGCCGCGTTCGGTGTCCGGCAGCAGATCCTGGAGCCGTGCCAGCAGCGGTGGATCGGGAGCGATCAGACGCATTCCGTCGATGACGTGCGTGAGCTTGTCGAAGACCTGCAGCGTGTCATGAGCACGGGCCCGCTCCCGGGCATCAGAAGACGATCACCTCCTGGCTGGATCTGGCAGGCCGGCTGTACCTACCACGACCCGGGTGGTCCAGCGTCCTGATCTATTGGCCGGGATGCGATGAGGCTCCCCCCATTGGATGGTGGAGTCATGAACCATCGTCACCAGTCCCAACGGACGATCGATATCGACTCCCGGCTCGTCACTACCGGTGCGGTGCTCACCGCGGCCGGCGCCGTGGTGGCGTGCGTCGGCATGACCATCGCGGCCTCCGCCGTGTTCGCAGCCGGCCGACGCATGATCCGCGATATGGACGTGCCCCCGGCCCAGCAGGCGGCCACGAAGTGGCGGCAGGCCAAGGAAGCATCCCGAGCGGGCATGCAGGCATGGCAGTCCGCGTCCGACGCCCGGAACTGATCTCCCGCCCGCTACATCCGCCGAAGCCGCTCCGCCCACCGGGTCCCGGCCCGGGGCACGTGGAGCGGTGCCGCTTGCGGGGACCGCGGGGGTTCCCGGGTGCGACGAAGATCCGTATCTGTGAGGCACTGAAGGGCACCACAGGCGTCTAGCCGCAATACCGGTGACTTTGGGGTTTTTGGGTCGCTGGTTGTGGTGTGCCAAGGCCCGGACAGGTGAAGCCGTCGTCGGATGACCGGTTTTCGGATCGGATCGCGATTGGGGTGCTGACCCGCGCGTTTCCGCCGGAGTTGGTGGATGAGGTGGTCGCGGGGTGTGGCCGGGTTGAGCAGCGCCAACGGCTGCTGCCCGCCCGGGTGGTGGTCTATTTCGTGCTGGCGATGTGCCTGTTCTCCGGGCAGGGCTATGAGGAGGTCGCCCGACTCCTGACGCACGGACTTCAGCGGATGTGCCGGTGGAAGGGGACCTGGCAGGTACCGACCACCGCGGCGATCGGCCGGGCCCGTCTGCGACTGGGCCCGGAGCCGCTGAAGACACTGTTTGCCCGGGTGTGCCGGCCGGTGGCGACCGAGGAGACCAGCGGGGCCTGGTATCGGGGGTGGCGGCTGGTCGCGGTGGACGGCACCACCTTCGACGTGCCGGACACCGAGGCCAACGCCGCCTTCTTCGGCCGCCCTGGAGTCAGCCGCGGACAGGAGAAGAGCGCCTGTCCGCAGGCGAGGGTGGCCGCGCTGGCCGAGTGCGGCACCCACGCCGTCTTCGCAGCTGAAGCCGGACCGCTGGCTGTCCATGAAACCGAGCTGGCCCAGCGCCTGTTCAGCTCACTGACGCCGGGGATGCTGCTGCTGGCCGACCGGGGCTTTCGCGGCTTTGACCTGTGGCGGGCCGCCGCCGCAACCGGCGCCGACCTGCTGTGGCGGGTCAAGAACGACGCCGTACTCTCCGTCCGGGCCCTGCTCAAGGACGGCTCCTACCTCTCGGAGATCGTCGCGGCCCGGGACGAGAACCGACGCGCGGACCCGGCGAGGGTCCGGGTGATCGAGTACACGCTTGGCAGCGACGGCAGTGACACGGTGTACCGGCTGATCACCACCATCCTGGACCCGAAGACCGCCCCGGTGGCGTCGCTGGCCGTGCTGTACGCCCAGCGATGGGAGATCGAGAGCACGCTGGATGAGATCAAGACCCATCTCGGAGGGCCCCGCCTCGTCCTGCGCTCTCAGCACCCCCGCGGCGCCGAGCAGGAGATCTTCGCCTTCCTGCTGGTGCACCACGCCCTCCGGGACCTGATGCGACCAGGCCGCACAGCAATCCGAGCAGGACCCGGACCGGATTTCCTTCACCCGCACCCTGCGCGTCGTCCGCCGCCACGTCACCGACCAGGCGGCATTTTCCCCCCTCCCGGCTGGCCCAGCGGACACCACGCCCACGCCGAGGCCATGGCACACCGCGCCCTGGCCAAGATCCCGACCGAGTTCCGGCGCAACCGAGCGCTCGCGACCGCCCAGCTCGCCCTCGCGCAACTGGACCAGGGCGAACCCGAGCAGGCCACGACCACCGCTGCCGATGTCTTCACGATCATGGACAGCGACCCCCTGCCCGGCCGTATGCGCACCCTCATCGGCGACTGCCACCGGAGCCTGTTCGTCCTGACCCCCTCCGCCTCCTACGCACGAGACTGGGCAGACCGCATGCGAACCGAATGGAGTCGAGCGTGACCGACCTGCGTCCCTTCCGGCACGAAAACCTCCCCGAGGACTTCCGGCAGATGCTCATCGACGTACACGCCGACGCCTACGCCGACCAGATGGACGACCCCTTCCACCAACGCTTCGCCTGGTTCGTCGACCACTGGACCGGCATGGACGGCTTCTCCTGCGTCGTGGCGTACGACGCGGACGAGCCGGTCGGCTTCGCCTACGGCGCCCCGCTCGCCCCAGGCCGCGAATGGCGGCGCTCCACCGACTACGTGCCGAGCAACGGCTACAGCACCACCTACGCCGTCTCGGAGGTCATGGTGCGCCCCGGCTGGCGCAAGCAAGGCATCTCCGAACGACTCCACGAAGCGCTACTGAAGGAGCGCGCGGAGGATCTCGCCGTACTCCTGGTCGACGTGACCCACCCCAAGGTCCAAGCGCTCTACGCGTCGTGGGGATACATCAAGGCCGGAGAACAGCAGCCATTCGCCGACTCCCCCGTGTACGCGGTCATGCTCAAGAACCTTCGCGACTGAGTGTTCGCAGCATAGGTTCGCAGCATAGGTTCCCGGCTTGACGACGCGGCGAGTGAGGACCTGCTGGTCTCCGCCCACCGCTGGTGGTCACCCGTTGAGGATCTGACGCTTCTGTTCCTCGAACTCCGTTTCCGTCAGCACGCCCTGTGCTTTCAGTTCGCCCAGCTCTTTCAGTTGCGCGATCTTGTCTTCCGATGACGCGGGCGCAGGCTGCGCGGGTGCGGGTTGCTGTGCGGGTTGCTGTGCGTCCTGCTGGGCCCACCGGCCCGCCTGTCGCCGGGACACGCGGTTCGACACGGCAGTCGCCGTACCGGCTACGGCAGCTGTGCGGGCGACGCCGCGAATGAGACCTGGCATGTCGAACCTCCTGTGATCTGCATGCTGTTCATGGCCGAGTGTCGGCCGCACTGGCTTCCGCCAAGTCGAGTGTCGCGATGACGTCCTGTACGGGGATCCTTCCGGCGGCCACCAGGCGGGCGCCGCTGCGCCTCAGGGATCGGGCAAGTGGTGCGGCCCAGCGGTTCTCGTACATCACGATGCCGGCCGTACTGCCGGCGCCGATCGCCTTTCCGGCCTCTTGGATGTCGTCCTGACCGAGCAGTCCCGAGGTGGCGCCTTCGAATACCGCGAGGTCCGTGTTTCCCTCACGGGCGAGATCCACCATGTCTACTGCCTCGACGGAGCCGTCAGGGTCCTTGCGGACGAAGACGAGGTCGAGGATGCGGATCAGGCCCCGGTCGACCAGGTCGACCAGGTACGGAAGGGCTTCGCCGGTGGGACGGCTGCCCGGATATTCGACCACCAGGTAATCGATGGGGCCGATGTCGTCGAATTCGTCGTTTTCGTTGCTCACGGCAACTCCTCATTACGTGGAGAACTCAGCGCCCCGCCGGCCTCGCCGCGCATCGGCTGCTGTGGCCACGAGGACGGGGAGGCGAGAACCGCTCCCTCATCCAGTGGACCACTCGACTGAGGGGGGCGCATGTTGGTCGGGTCCCGCGGTTCGCCATACCGAGGGCCGCCGTAGGCCAGGGCCTCCGCAGCGCCGCCGATGGCAAGGCTGCGGCCAGGCCCCGCAGCCGTCCCCATCGCCATGGGAGTGCAGCGGAAAGGCCGACGGCTTCCCCGAGTGCCAAGATCTCCTCTCCGCGTTTCCGACGATCGCCGCGACCGTGACGCTGTGCAACCTGGCGGCGTACCCGCCGCCCGGACGCCTCGTCCTCCCGTGCCCGCCCTCTCGTGTGTGGGCAGCTCGAACGGGCCTCCGGGTAGCGGGGCTGGAACTGGCGCTCGGAGAACTGCTCGCGGCGGCCACGGGGGCGCGGGGGCCGACTCGAAGCCATCACCGTTCCATCTCACTGTCGGGCCGGGTGGGCGGCAGAGAAGACGACCCACCTTTTGGCAATGCGCCGTCCCCACACCCTGGTTATGGTTGACAGGAAGGGAAAACACAAAAGCACATTCGGGCCGGTGGTCGGTTATGGAGCAGCTGGCAACCATGACCGCATCAACCGTCGCCGCAGAAGGCGTGCCCCCGGCGGCTGACACTCGGTCGCGGACGCGAAGGTGGCCGGCGGAGGCGTGTTAAACCGCCCCTCCCCAACAACTGCCTGTCTCATCGGCGTTGACGTACTGACCGCACACTTCCTCGAATATCCGTAAGCGCCGGCCTTGGTGGTCAGACACAAACACGCCCCCAGCGATAAAAGCCAGGCGTTCCGCGAGTTCGGTCAAGCGCTCGGGGAAACACGGCACCCTCTTCTCCGCAGGGTGCTGACTTCTGCTCAAAGGTGGGCACCGCCTTCGGCTGTGCCGCGAACTCACGTCCGCTTTTCCGGCAAGTGATGCGCCTCTTGCCGGAGCCAGCCGTCCGCGGTGATGGCGTTCGCCCCCGTCGGTCTTGTCCCGCTTGCCGTCACTCTCCAAGCCGAAGGAACACCCTCATGGATTCCTCTGGTGGTACGCCGTCAACTTCCGAAGGTCCTGACCGTCCGGTCGTCGGCGGACCTCCCATGAGCGTCGCGGAACGGGACGAGTACGAACGGCTGCGCAAGGCGGCCGGGGTGCATCACCGACGCTTGCGCTATTCGGCTGCCTCCGTCCTGCTGCTGCTGACCTTCCTCCTGGCGCCGCTCGCCGTGGTCGCGGCCTGGGTCGACTCCGAGGTCTCCGACACCGACCGGTACGTCCAGACCGTCGCCCCGATCGCCACCGAGTCCTCCGTGCAGAACACCCTGACCGACCGGCTCACCAAGCGTGTGGTCGACAACGTCGATGTCGCCGCGTTCACCGCATCCGTCGCTCGGACGTTGCAGCGGGAGGGGGCGCCCCCTCAGGTGGTCCAGGGCGCCGAGTCGCTGACCGGCCCGCTGACGAGCGCGCTCAACTCGGCCGTCCACGACGTCGTGTACAAAGTGGTGACCAGCGACCAGTTCGCCGAAGCATGGGACGACGCCAACCGGCAGGCCCACGCCGCCGTGGTCAAGGTCCTCACCGGCAAGGGCAGCAGCGCCATCCAGGCCGGCGACGACAGCATCGACCTGAACCTCGGCACCGTCATCGACAACGTCAAGCAGAAGCTGGTGGACGCGGGCTACGAACAGGCTACGAAGATCCCCGACGTCGACAAGACGATCACCCTGTTCCAGACCGACAAGCTGAACGAGGCCCAGGACGCAATGCGTCTGCTGAACGTGCTCGGCGTCTGGCTCCCCGTCCTGGTCCTGGTCCTGGCGGCGCTCGCCATCTGGAGCGCGCCCGCGCATCGCGTCGCCCTGATGAGCACGGCCATCGGCGTCGGGGTCATGATGATCGCGCTGCTCGTCGGCCTCGCCGTGATGCGCCAGGTCTATCTGGACTCCGTCCCCACCACCGCTCTGCCGCAGGACACCGCGGCCGACATCTTCGACACCTTCCTCCGCTTCCTGAAGAACAGCACGGTTACGGTCCTGGTCATCGCGGTGATCACCGCGCTGGCCGCCTATCTGTACGGGCCCGGACGCGGCGCCCGCTGGGTCAGACGAACCGCGTCGAGCGGAACCGGGGCCACGGGCCGGTCCATGGCGCGACACGGTCTGCGCACCGGCGCCACCGGCCGCTGGCTGGGCGCGCACAGCAAGTGGACCACCGGCATCGCCATCGCCGGCGGCGCGCTCGCCCTGTTGCTGTGGAACTACCCCACTGCCGGGGTGGTGGCGCTCGTCCTCTGCATCGTCGTCCTCGTGCTGGTCATTCTCGGAATCCTCGCCGCGGCCTCCGGCACAGCAGGACACGCGAACGCCGACGACCAGCGAGTCATCCCCTCCGGGTGATGCCGTTCGGTGCGGGCCGGGCTCTCCTGAAGACGTACGGCACCCCAACCTCCAGACAAGGAGCACGAAATGGCCGAGCAAGAGACAGGCGCGGGCGGCGTCGCCGCCATCGCCGAAGCGGACGCCCCCGTCTTCGAGACGCTGGTCCAGATGACGCTCGACACGTTCGAGCGGTCCGGGCTGGATCAGGAGACGTATCTGCTGGCACGCATCGCGGCTCTGGTGGCCATGGATGCCTCTGCCCCCTCGTACCTCCTCAACATCGGCACCGCCGCGGAAGCCGGCGTGCCACTGGAGAAAATCCAGGGAACGCTCGTGGCGATCGCCCCCGTGGTGGGCAGCGCCCGGGTCGTGTCCGCCGCCCGCGCCATCGGCGAAGCCTTCGGGCTGGAAATCCCCGGAGAAGAGGAGCAGTGACGACGGGCCCGGGGGGGGGGGGGGGCCCCCTCCGAGCCAGAACAGGGGAT
>NZ_JBQQCG010000162.1:0-9573 GCF_052245575.1 Streptomyces sp. 2A115
TATTCGGGTCAACCGGGAGGCGCGGCGCTCGGACATCCCGACACGTCCCCTCACGCCGAAGGCCGTGTGCGGACGGGTGAGGGCTGGGGCTACGGCCCATCAGGGGCGCGGGGAACTGCGCGCTCAGCCCACGAGGACCGGCAGTGTGAGAACCGGCCTGAGGCCCCCGATCTTTTAGGGGCGCGGGGAACTGCGCGACCAGCCCCCACTGCCCCGCAGTGAACGAACCACCCCAAGGCCCCCCTTCCGCTCAGGACGCCGCTCGGACCAGGGCCCGCATCACGCGCAGGTCCTCACCCATCTCCGGGTGCCATTGGACGCCCAGTACCCAGGAGGAACCGGGGAGTTCGAGCGCCTCGACCGTGCCGTCCGTCGCGTGGGCCGAGGGGGTGAGGCCCGGTCCGAGGCGGTCCACCGCCTGGTGGTGGTAGGTGGGCACGGAGTCCTCCTCGGGGACGAGCCCGGCGTACAGAGAACCCGGTACCGGCTTCACCGCGTGCCGCCCATAAACCCCCACGGCCTCGATATGCCCTTCGACGTGCTGCTTGAGCGTCCCGCCGAGCGCGACGTTCAGGAGCTGCATGCCCCGGCAGATGCCGAGCAGCGGCGTGCCGGAGGCCAACGCGGCGTCGATCAGGGCGAGTTCCCAGGTGTCGCGTTCGTGCGCCTCGGGGCCGGAGCGCGGGTCGCGGGCAGCCCCGTAGCGTGACGGTTCGACGTCGGGACCACCCGCGATCACCAGCCCGTCGAGCCGGGCGACGGTTTCGGCGGCGTACGAGGCGTCGTCCGGCGGCAGCATCGCGGCGAGGCCGCCGGCGGCCTGCACCAGCTGTGGGTATCCGACCGGCAGCAGCGCGGCCCGCAGCTCCCAGACGCCCCAGCGCGCGGAGTCCAGGTACGTACTGACTCCGATCAGCGGTCTGCCCGTCATCGCCACGCTCCCTGTGCCTCGTCGGCTCCTAGGAGAAGGCTAATAGACCGACCCCATACCTTTACAGAGATCCCGTGCGGAGATCCTTACGCCAGGAAGCCGCGCAGCAGCGCCGCCGTACCCGCGCAGTGCTCGCGCATCATCTCGCGGGCCCCGTCGGCGTCCCCGTCGAGCACCGCCTCGACCAGGGCCGTGTGCTGGCGCTGTGAATGCTCCAGGTTCCGTACCAAGAGGGGGATGCAGTCGAGAAGGTCGTTCACGGTCGCGCGTACGGCCGCGTACTGCGCGGTGAGGGTCGGTGAACCGCACAGTTCGGCGAGCGTGAGGTGGAGGAGGGTGTCGCGGCGCCGGTAGTCCGCGAGCGGCGCGTCGTGGGTGCGGGCGAGGGCCTCGCGCAGGCGCCCGGACTGGTCGGCGGACAGGCCGTGGGCCGCGCAGAGGCCGGCCGCGCCGACCTCCAGGACCTCGCGGAAGCGCAGGACGTCCTCGATGTCGGTCACCGCCACCCGGCGGCGCAGCTCGGCCTCGCCGGGCGCCTCGGTCCGGGGCAGCACGAACGTGCCGCCGTACCGGCCCCGCCGCGACTCGACCAGACCCTGGTCCTGAAGCACTTTGAGCACCTCGCGCAGCGTCACCCGGCTGATCCCCAGCCGTTCCGCCAACTCCCGTTCGGCGGGCAGCCGTTCGCCCCCGGGCACCAGGCCGAGCCGGACGACCTGGAGGACCTGCTCCAGGGCTTCCTCGAAGCCGTTGCCCGCGCGTACCGGCCGCAGGACCGGCGTCAGCTGGTCGTTCGGGCCGTATGGATCCGGCTGTGACATCTGGCCGCGCCCCCTTCCCAAGCAATGGTTCTCGGCAATACCTTATGGCTCTCGGCTGACCCAAGGAGGCCTTTCCCGTGGCAGACCGCACACCACCCCTCAGCGTCGAGGAGTTGCACGCCCTGGTCGCGAGCGGCGAGATCGACACCGTCGTTCTGGCCTTCCCGGACATGCAGGGGCGGCTCCAGGGCAAGCGGTTCGCCGCACGGTTCTTTCTCGACGAGGTCCTGCACCACGGTACGGAGGGCTGCAACTACCTCCTCGCGGTCGACACCGAGATGAACACGGTCGACGGGTACGAGATGTCCTCCTGGGATCGTGGATACGGCGACTTCGCCATGCATCCGGATCTCAGCACCCTGCGCCGGGTGCCGTGGAACGCCGGTACGGCCATGCTCGTCGCCGACCTCGCCTGGGACAACGGCTCGCCCGTCGTCGCCGCGCCCCGCCAGATCCTCCGCCGCCAGCTGGAGCGGCTCGCCGAGCACGGCTTCACCGCCCAGGTGGGGACCGAACTCGAGTTCATCGTCTTCAAGGACACGTACGAGCAGGCCTGGGATGCGAACTATCGAGGGCTGACACCGGCGAATCAGTACAACATCGACTACTCCGTGCTCGGGACGGGCCGGATCGAGCCCCTGCTGCGGCGTATCCGGAACGACATGACCGGCGCCGGTCTGACCGTCGAGTCCGCCAAGGGCGAGTGCAATCCCGGGCAGCACGAGATCGTCTTCAAGTACGACGAGGCGCTGGTCACCTGCGACCAGCACGCCATCTACAAGACCGGTGCCAAGGAGATCGCCGCCCAGGAGGGCGTCTCGCTCACCTTCATGGCCAAGTACAACGAGCGCGAGGGCAACTCCTGTCACATCCACCTCTCGCTCACCGACGCCGATGGCACGAACGTGATGGTGGGCGACGGGAAGGGGGGTGACAGGAAGGGGGGCATGTCGACGGTCATGCGGCACTTCCTCGCCGGGCAGCTCGCCGCGCTCCGGGACTTCTCCCTTCTGTACGCGCCCAACATCAACTCGTACAAGAGGTTCCAGCCGGGCTCGTTCGCGCCGACCGCCGTCGCCTGGGGTCACGACAACCGCACCTGCGCGCTGCGCGTGGTCGGCCACGGCCGTTCCATGCGCTTCGAGAACCGGCTGCCCGGGGGAGACGTCAACCCGCACCTGGCCGTCGCCGGTCTGGTCGCGGCCGGACTGTACGGCATCGAGCAGAAGCTGGAGCTTCCGGAGGCGTGCACGGGGAACGCGTACACCGCGGAGTACGAGCACGTGCCCACCACCCTGCGCGAGGCCGCCGAGCTCTGGGAGACCAGCCCCATCGCCAAGGCGGCCTTCGGTGACGAGGTGGTCGCGCACTACCGCAACATGGCGCGCGTCGAGCTGGACGCCTTCGACGCCGCGGTGACCGACTGGGAGCTCCGCCGCTCCTTCGAACGCATGTGAGAGGTCCTTCGGTGTCGCAGTCGCAGCTGTTGTCGCAGTCGCAGTCCAAGTCGGACGAGCACGAGCTCCAGGTCCTCAATCCCGCTACCGAGGAAGTCGTCGCCACCGTTCCGGGTGCCACCGCGGCGGACGTGGACGCCGCCGTCGTGCGGGCCGCCAAGGCGCAGGCCCGGTGGGCCGCCCTCGCGCCCGGTGAGCGTGCCCGGCTGTTGCGCCGCTTCGCCGTCGTCGTCGATGAGCACCTCGAGGAACTCGCCCGGCTGGAGGTCCGCGAGGCCGGGCACACCATCGGCAACGCGCGCTGGGAGGCGGGCAACGTCCGTGATCTGCTCGACTACGCGGCCGGGGGAGTGGAGCGGCTCACCGGGCGGCAGATTCCGGTGCCGGGTGGCCTCGACGTCACGATCCTCGAACCTCTCGGGGTCGTGGGTGTGATCGCGCCGTGGAACTTTCCGATGCCGATCGCCGCATGGGGTACGGCTCCGGCGCTCGCGGCGGGCAACGCGGTCATCCTGAAGCCCGCTGAGACGACCCCGCTGACGGCCCTGCGGCTGGCTGAGCTCGCCGTGGAGGCCGGTCTTCCGGAGCATCTGTTCCAGGTGCTCCCGGGAGCGGGCCCTGTGACGGGCAACGCGCTCGTCGAGCATCCCGGGGTCGCGAAGATCGTCTTCACGGGGTCGACGACCGTGGGCAAACAGGTGTTGGCGAAGGGTTCGGCGCTCCTCAAGCCCGTCACCCTCGAACTCGGCGGCAAGAGTCCCAACATCGTCTTCGCCGACGCCGACATCGAGGCCGCCGCGGCCGCCACCCCCATGTCCTTCCTGGACAACTCCGGTCAGGACTGCTGCGCCCGCACCCGCATCCTCGTCCAGCGTTCGGCGTACGACCGCTTCCTCGAACTCCTCGCCCCGGCGATCGAGTCCGTCGTCGTCGGTGACCCCGCCGACGACAAGACCGCGATGGGGCCGCTGATCTCCAAGTCCCAGCTGGAGCGCGTACGTTCGTACGTCACCGACGGCCTGGCGGGCATCCGGGGCACTGCCCCCGAAGGCCCTGGCTTCTGGTTTCCGCCCACTGTCCTGACCGGAATCGAGCCCCACGCGCGCGTGGCCGTCGAGGAGGTCTTCGGGCCGGTCGCCGTGGTCCTGCCCTTCGAGGACGAGGCCGACGCGATCCGCCTCGCCAACGCCACCGAGTACGGGCTGTCCGGCTCCATCTGGACCCGGGACGTCGGGCGCGCGCTGCGCGTCTCGGGGGCCGTCCGTGCCGGGAACCTGTCCGTCAACTCCCACTCCAGCGTCCGCTACTGGACCCCCTTCGGCGGCTACAAGCAGTCGGGGCTCGGCCGCGAACTCGGCCCGGATGCCCTCACCGCCTTCACCGAGACCAAGAACGTCTTCATCAGCACGGAAGGCCCCGCACAGTGACCGAAGAGACCGAAGAGAACATCTGCCGCCGCCTCGTCGGCCGCACCGCCGTCATCACCGGGGCCGGCAGTGGCATCGGCCTCGCCACCGCGCGCCGGCTCGCCTCCGAGGGCGCCCATGTCGTCTGCGGCGACGTCGACGAGAGCCGGGGCAAGGCCGCCGCCGAGGAGATCGGCGGGACCTTCGTGAAGGTCGACGTGACCGACCCCGAACAGGTGGAGGCGCTCTTCAAGACGGCGTACGACACCTACGGCTCGGTCGACATCGCCTTCAACAACGCGGGCATCTCACCGCCCGACGACGACTCGATCCTGGAGACCGGCCTGGAGGCCTGGAAGCGGGTCCAGGAGGTCAACCTCACGTCCGTGTACCTGTGCTGCAAGGCGGCCATCCCCTACATGCGACGCCAGGGCAAGGGATCGATCATCAACACCGCGTCGTTCGTGGCCCGGATGGGCGCGGCGACGTCACAGATCTCGTACACGGCCTCCAAGGGCGGTGTACTGGCCATGTCCCGCGAGCTGGGCGTGCAGTTCGCGCGGGAAGGCATCCGCGTCAACGCCCTCTGCCCCGGGCCGGTGAACACCCCGCTCCTCCAGGAACTGTTCGCCAAGGATCCGGAGCGGGCCGCGCGCCGGCTCGTACACATTCCTGTCGGGCGGTTCGCGGAGGCCGAGGAGATCGCCGCGGCGGTCGCGTTCCTGGCCAGCGACGACTCCTCGTTCGTGAACGCCACCGACTTCCTGGTGGACGGCGGGATCTCGGGGGCATACGTCACACCCCTCTAGGGCGCGTGTCGGAAGTCCCTCCTGCCCCGCGACGCCTGGCACGCACTCTCGCCGCACCGGCCGAAAGCTCAAGTACGTCCACGAGGGCTTCCGGCCGGCACGCCGAGAGCACGCACCAGACGCCGCAGGGCCCGCCCTCCGGGCGGACGGAGGGACTTCCGGCACACGCCCTAGCCCGGCTTGGCAACGACACCCCTTCCGGTCTCGTCCTAGAGTGCCGGGATGAGCACGACGCCTCCGCCCGGCTGGTACCCGGACCCCTCGGCCCCGCACGTGGAGCGCTGGTGGGACGGGACCGCCTGGACCGAACACCGGCGCACGCCCGAAGTGCAGCAACAGCCCGTGTGGCAACAGCCGGTGATGCAGCCGCAGTTCGCCCCGACGGCGCCCGGCGGCGAGTCCGGCCGAGCGAAGGCGATCGCCGTCACCGCCGCGGCGGCCGTCCTGGTCGCCGCGATCGTCACCGGCGCCGTCGTCCTGAACGGGGACGACGGCGACGCGGAGTCGAAGACCGACCCGACGCCCACGTCGTCGTCCGCGCCCACGAGCGCCACCCCGACCTCGCCCTCGGCGTCCACCTCCGCCCCGTCGGCCGACGACCCGTCCGTCGTCGTGGACGAGCTCAACGGCATCACGCTGCCGCTCCTCGACGGCTGGGCCAGGCCCAAGTACGTCGCCGAGGACGACGTCGTGATGACCACGCCCGGCACCTACGACTGCCCGGGCGACGAGGGCCTCTGCCGCCACGGCAAGGTCATCTCGCGCACGGTCACCTCGAACGACGAGAAATCCCCCGAGGCCCTCGCCAAGGGCGACATCTCCGAGGCGGCCGACCTGGCGTACGACCGCGACAACCTCGACCGCCGCCCGTACAACGGCATCACGTCCCACAAGCTGGTCAAGCAGGGGCCGATCGCGGTCGCGGGACGCACCGGGTACTTCGTGCGCTGGCGGGTCAACACCGAGGTGGGACCCGGAGGTTACGTCCAGTCGCTGGCGTTCCCGTCCAGCGTCGGCTCGGAGGCGCCGGTCATGGTGCGGTTCGTGTTCGACGCGGGCGAGGAGGGGCCGCCGCTGGCGGACATGGACCGGATCACCAAGGGGATCCGGCCGGTGGGCGACGAGGGCACGAGCGGCGGAGTGGGCAGCAGCATCGGCCCCACGTCCTAGAGCCCGCAGCTCCCGCGGCGCTCCCGCGGCTACAGGAAGGTGTGCCCTTCCCCCCGGTACGTCGGGACCGTCGCCGTCACCGTCTCGCCCTCCACGAGACGCAGCACGTCGAACCGCTCGCACAGCTCCCCGGCCTTGGCGTGCCGGAACCACACCTTGTCGCCGATCAGCAGGTCGTCGGCGGGAGAGCCGAGCAGCGGCGTCTGCACCTCGCCGGCTCCCTCCTGGGCGTCGTACCGCAGCCCCTCGGGGAGGTACGGCACGGGCAGCCGGTCCTGACCCGCGGCGCCCGACGCCGGATAACCGCCGCCGAGGACGGTCACGACACCCACCCCCGGCCTGCGCACGACGGGTTGCGCGAAGAGCGCGGCCGGACGGCCGCTGAACGACGTGTAGTTGTCGAAGAGGCGAGGCTGGTAGAGCCCCGAACCGGCCGCGATCTCGGTGACGCAGTCCTCGGCCGCGGTGTGCTGGACGCTGCCCGTGCCGCCGCCGTTGACGAACTCCAGGTCCGGCGCGACGGCCCGTACCGCCCGTACGACGTCCGCGCGGCGCTGGGCCAGCTCCCTGCGGGCCGTGGCCTGCATCAGCCGGATCGCGCGCGACCGCAGCGGCCGCCCCCGCACGGCGTCGCCCACACCCGCGATGTGCCCCTCGTACGCCATGATCCCCACGAGCCGGAACCCTGGTCGGCGGGCCACCGTACGGGCCATCTCGGCGACCTGGGCGGAGGAGTGCAGCGGCGAACGGCGGGCGCCGACCCGGACCCGGCCGCCGAGCAGCTTCAGCGAGGTGTCCAACTCAAGGCAGACGCGCACGACTTCGCGCCCGCCGTCCCGGGCGTCGTCGATCAGCTTCAGCTGCGCCGGGTCGTCCACCATGACGGTCACGGCGGCCGCGAGCTTGGGGTCGGCGGCGAGCTCCGCGTACGCCTTCCGGTCGGCGGACGGATAGGCGAGCAGCACGTCGTCGAACCCGGAGCGGGCCAGCCACAGCGATTCGGCGAGCGTGTAGGACATGATCCCGGCGAAGCCGTCCCTGGCCAGGACGCGTTCGAGCAGGGCCCGGCAGCGTACGGATTTGCTCGCGACCCGTACGGGCTTGCCGGCGGCTCTCCGTACGAGGTCCTCCGCGTTGGCGTCGAAGGCCTCCAGGTCCACGATCGCGAGGGGAGCGTCCAGGTGAGCGGTGGCCCGGTCGTAACGGGCTCGGTCTGCGGCGCGGGCAGTCATGCACGCAGCCTGCCAGACCTGATTACCGCAGGGTAGGGGGATGTTCCGGGCAGATGCCCCGCGCCTGCCGACTGGTTCCCACCCGCACAGCGTCAACCCGTAGAGTGACGAGCACGCAAGCAGGGAACGGTCCGGAGGGGCTCCTTCGGCGGGCCGGACGCCCGGGGCCGAGGAAACGGGGGGTGCATGAGCACGGAAGCGCGCCGCGCCTCCATTCCTCCACGCCCGCCGATGCCGCCCGGGCCGCCTTCGGCGGAGGGACAGCGACAGCCGTCCGACGGCGAGGGCTCGGGTTCGGGCTCGGGAGAGACAGACGCGTCGTCGAGACGCGACGGCGGGCGCGCTTCTGAGGAGGCCGAGAGGCCGGATGAGGGCGCCGGGAGCCCGGGCGTTCGGCCGGGGCGCGACTCTGCCGGCCCCAGGGACACTGAGGACGCCTCGCGGCGGACCGACGGCGCGAGTGCTCTGCCCGTTCGCGACCGCGACAACGAGCGTGTTCCGGAGCCGAGCGACTCCGACGCCACGGGTCCTCTGCCGAGGCGCGACGCCGGAAGCGCGCCTCCGAGCCCCGGCATCACCGGGGCTCGTCCGGGGCGGCCGGCACCCCACGCCCAAGGCACACCGCCCCGGCCGCGTGCGGCCGCCGACGGCGCCGGCCATCGAGGGACCTCCCCGGCGGCTTCGCCCCGCCTCCCGAACCTTCGCGTCCCGGGCGCCCACAAGCAGACTCCGGACATGCCACCGCCCCCGGCGGCTTCGGCGCGCTTTCCGGACACGCCGCCGCCAACGACCGGCGCCTTGCCTCGGCTTGGGGTGCCGACTGCCCCACCGCGCCCGGCGACCGGGCCGCGCGTTCCCGTGCGGGGCGCAGAGGGCTTGGGCGTTCCGCCGCGTCCGGCCACGGAGCCGAGGGCGACGGCCGGCAGCGCCGAGCAGCTGGGCGGCGTTCCGCCCCGGCCGGCGAGCGAGCCGCGTACCCCCGACGGGAGGTCTGCGGACACCGACGTCCCGCCGAGTCCGGCGGCCGGGCCGGGGGTGAGCGACAGGAGCACCGAGCAGGCAGGCGTTCCGCCGCGTCCCGGCACCGAACCGGGGGCGAGCGCGAGGAGCGCCCAGGGGACGGACGTTCCGCGGCGTCCGGCGACCGAGCCGCGCGCCGCCACGACGCACGCCGAAGGCGCAGCCGCACCGCGTCGTCCCGGCACCGAGCCGCGGCGGGTCGCCGGCGACTCACAGGAGTGGTCGGGCCGCGGCTCGCCCGAGTGGCCGTTCGTGTCGCCGAGACCGGGTGTTCCGGAGCGGCCGCTCACGCCACCCCGGACGGGCGCTGAGGAGCACCCTGCCGCGCGGTTCGGGGCGGATGCCGTGGAGCGCCCGGTCGGGTGGTCGGAGCCGCGCGCAGGGGAGCGACCGGTGGGAGCGGCGATGCCGCAGGCCGGTGAGCGCCCGTTCGCGCCACCGCGCCCGAGCAGCCTGCCCCCCGCCCCCGCCCCCGCCGCCGCCGCGCGGCGCACCGGCGCGCCCTGGGAGACCCCGTCGGAGACGACGACCCGGCTCCGCCCCATCCCCGGCGAGCCGCCCGTGCCACCCGCCCCCACGGCCACACCGACGCCCTCCGCGCCGCCACCCGGCGCGAGCCCGTCCAGCCCGGCGACACCTCCCTCGGGCACTCCCCGATACACGGGCGAAGCCTGGGACGACCTGGCATCGGGCGCCCATGGCGTGCGGGCGTGCCGTGTCGTTGTCG
>NZ_JBQQCG010000163.1:0-9427 GCF_052245575.1 Streptomyces sp. 2A115
GGGCGGACACGGACGGCGAGCAGTCATCTTCAGCCCCCGGCAAGGCAGTTGGCTCCTGCTACCGGCCTACGACCAGACCGACCCGTCGTCAATCCCCACCACCGCCGGATTTAACGAACTACCGGTAGTCCCGGGGCATCTGTGCTTGGCAGTGGGAACCGGTCCTCCACTTACTGGTCGGACGGCGTATCTCTCGCTCGAGGTGCTGGACCAGGATCCACCGCAGTTCGCCGGTCTGTGCCAGGTCTGGCGAGACAAGATCAGGTGAGCCGACGTTCTGCCGCTGTGACGCTCTCGCCGCGCCGAACCCGGCGAGAGCGTCGCCGTGTCAGTCACGCGTAGAGCGCCACACATTCCCGGAGCAACGGCTCCAGCCGCAGCTGGCCGTCCTCGCGGTCGAAGACCTGGAGGGCGTCCAGGCAGGTGGCGATCCATCGAGCCTTATCCTCGTCCTGATCCTCGAATCCGGCCTGGACCGCCACAGCGGTCACCGCGCTCTCCAGGTCGAACGGGTCGTCCTTGAACTCGGCGGCGAGTGCCTGGTAGCCCGTAGCCAGCATCGGGTCCGCGTACAGGCCAGTCGCCTCGGCGAAGGCACGGGCCTCGGCCCGGTCCGTGCACAGACCGCCCATGCGGCGCAACGTCTCGTCAGGGTCCCCAAGTTCGCCGTGCAGGCGGTGGGCCCGGTCCACTAGGAGCGGCCAGCCGCCAGTCAGTCCGTAGAGGCGGTCCAGGCGGTCCTCTGTGTGGAACATCTCTACGCGCTGGGCCCAGCCGCGCAAAGTGCGTCGGTCGTGTCGGCGCAGCACGACGGGGGCGGCCGTGGTGCGTTCGGTGCCCGTCAACAGGGGCCGCCACAAAACCAGTTGGGTGGGGTCGGCAATAAGGACGACCGCCCGGGTCACGCCCGGCGTACCGGGCAGCAGTGTCTCGGCCTGGTCGACGGCCTCCCGGCAGGCTTCCGGGCGTGCCGGGTAGTTGGCGAAGTCGCTGATGACGACTCGCCGCTCACGCGGCACTCCGCCCGTGATTTCCTGCCGGTAGACACGTGCGTTGCCGACGGGTGGCAGCTTCCAGTCGGCGATGCGTCCGGCGACCGTACGCAGGGTGTCACCGACGTCGGTGACACCGGTCGCGGGGGTGCCGAGGACGACCCTCGTCTGGTTGGACCGCTCGCCGAGGAGGTCATCCAGCTGGGTGATGGTGAGCGGAGCCGACCGGCCGTCAGGCAGTTCGGGACGGCCCTCCTGCACAATGCTCTCTTGGAGTTCGCAGTCCTGTTCGGCCCTGAGCAAGCGGGCTTCCACCTCGTGGGAGGTGCCGATCATGCGCAGGGCGCTAGGGCCGCGCAGATGCCAGCCCAAACCGTCGTGGTTCGGGGCGAGAATGCCGAGGCCGACCATCTCGGAGAGGTAGGCACGGAAACCCTCGGTGTCGAGCTGGTCGAAGCCCTTGCGCCAGTACGTCTCGCACTCCTCGCGCAGTTCGGTGTCGCTCAGCCGCACCTCCAGGCCACGGTGACGGGCGTGGTATGCCAACACGTTGGCGATCACGTCGTAACGGTGGTCGAGGCTCAGCGTGTCTTTGAAGGCCGCCGAAATGCTGTCCCTGAGACCTGTGTCCGACTCCACGACTTCGATGTCGGCGAGCTCCACCGCGTACAGAGGTTCCTTGGGGCCCTCGGGTCCGCGCCGTGCCCGCTTGCGATGCATCACCTCGACCAGCCGATGCCCGAACATCTGGAGCAGGAAAGGCTGGTAGGAGCAGTAGCCGAGCACCCTGTTGACGAGGTCCAGGTCCAGGAACTCGAAGCCGAGTGCTCGCATCGGCTCGACCAGCAGCTCTGCGGCGAACTGGGGAGCGAGTGGGCCGATCACCTTCGGGGTCTGCGCGAGGTGGCCGAACGGCCCGTTGCTCGCGAGTTTGGAGAACCGCTGCACGGAGTGCAGGCCGGCGAAGACGACCTTGGCGCGGTCCTTGGTGTCGTCCCCGAGGCCCTTGAGCTTCTTGGTCTGATTGAATCGGGGGGCATCCGCCTCGAAGAACTGGTCGCACTCGTCGAGCAGGATCAGCAGACGCCGACGCGAGTCTCCGTCGGTCCACGCCTGGATGCCCGCACGTACCCGCTCGGAGATGTCCTTTGCGGGCCTGCGGCCTTGGGGACGACTCAGGACCTGCGCCTCGGTCAGTTTCCTGTCCAGGACGCTCCACAGGGTCTCCGGCCCGAGCGAGCTGCCCTTGCCGATGTTCTCTTGGTCGAGGTTCACGTACACGGTCTGGTAGTAGCCGGGACGCTGCTCCATGAACCTGTCCCCGGCGTCCGCGAGCAGGGCCGACTTACCCAAGCCGCGGCCACCAAAGATGACCTGGGTGCCACGCGGGTCGAGGATGCTCTTGCGTTCGGCGTCACGGCCATAGAACATCTCGCCACCAATCCGGCCGCGCTTCTCCCTGATGTACGGATTGACGCCGGAGAACGGCAACAAGGTCTGCGTGGCAGTGCTGACCTGGCGGTTGCCATGGGCCGCGAGATAGGCGAGGGCGGCGTCGTCCACTACCAGCAGCGGCTGCGACAACCGCCCGGAGCCGACAGCGAGTTCGACGCGGGCCTCACGGCTCAGCGTGCCGAAGTAGGCGACGAGGAGGCCTGTTCCGCTGGTGTCGCGCTCCGCCCAGCTCATGACGACCTTGGCGGGCGGCCGACCCCACACCATCATCACCCGGAGGTTGCCGCCCTGTTCCCTGATCTGCGAGCCGAACGCCGGCGCCTTCGCCCTGCCATTGATCGCTACCTCGGTCGCTTCGAAGAGTCGGTATTCGCGCCGGTGCTGAGACCGCTCGTCGAGCTGCCGGGCGCTCTTGGCGTCGTAGCCGAGGAGCTTGAGGAGCGGCGGCACCCGCCGCGTATGCGCCACTTGGAGCCGGTCTTTCGGCTCGGTGGCACCCATCACCCGCCACTCGTCGAGGGCATCGGCCGCCAGTGCCGCCTCGTCGGTGGATAGCGCGCTGTAGTCCAGAACGGGGATGGTCGGGTGTGTGCCGCAGGACCGGACGAGGTCTACGAGCTCACGGTCGATGCCCCCGCGCAGTCCGTCGGGCACGGCCGGGAAGAACTCCGCCAGATGCGACTCGCCGCTCTCGATCTCCGGGATGTCTTCGCCGATCTCCAAGAAGTAGACGAGGTCTGCGGCGGTGGCCAGGTCGTTCGTCTCCAGGCGCCGTAGCACCTGGGCCCGCTGGTCCGCGGTGGAATCCAGGACATCGAGGCGGGCCCGGATCCGGTCGGCCGCCTCCCGCCGGAAATCGGGCAGGCTGCTCCGTACGGTGTCGAGTCCGCGCCGTACGGCGACCAGGTTCTGCGTGTCGGCGCCGTCGAGTCGCTCGCGAGCGTCGGCCAGCAGTTCCTGCAGACGCAGGTCCTGGTCGTCGGTTACAGCGCCGTCGGCCTGCGCACGGTGCAGCTCGGTGACGAGTTCATCGTGCTCCTTCCGCAGTTTCGTGCGCCGTGCGGCCTCCAGCTCCTCGATCTCGGCGAGCGCGGGCGGCGTGAACTCCCTGGCCTGCACGGCGGGAAGCACTCCACGTCCGGCCAGCTCGACGATGGTGCGGACCGCGGCGAAGGCATCGTGGTCCAGCCGCTCGGCAAGGGCGTCCTGCCAGCTTCGGTCGACCGCGGTGATCAGCTGGTCGAGCGAGGGCTGCTCGTCCACGGTGTCGCACACCTTCAGCAGTTCCGCACCCAGGACGAGTTCAGAGGCGAGTGAACCGCCCGTACGCATGGTCTTGGTGCCACCGGTCAGCAGGGCGAACAGCTCCTCCATCGAGGCGCGTGCCGCCCACGCCGCTGCGGCGGACAGGGCACCCGAGCGCCGCGCCAGCTGCTCGAGTTCACCGAGGGCGGCCTCCTTTGCACCCAGCAGAGACTGGCGCAGGGAGGAGATCTCCTTGACCGCCCGGTTGCTGTCGGACCGGTCGCCGCGGCGGGTGCCGTCGACCACCAGGCACCACTCCTTGGCCAGGCCCACTGCACGTTCCACGAGATGCACCAGGTCCTGCCGCCCGGCACCCTGGAGGGGTTTACCGCTGGATGAGCGGTGCTTGCGGTCCATACGGTCGATCTCGTTGTTGACCTCGGCCAGTTTCGACAGGCGTTCGGTCTGCTCCCGGACGTGCTGAATCGCGTCACGGTTGTCGTGGACCACCCTCATGAGCAGCGATCCGAGCATCCCGTCGTCCGACACCAGCCATCGCTTGGCGATCTCCGTCGCCCGTGCGAACCTCAGCCTCTGCGGTGTGAGCAGGGCACGGGATTGGTCACGCAACTCCCGTAGCCGCGCTTCTCGCTCGGCGTCGTCGGCGATGACGACCAGCGGTGAGGCGATCAGGGCACCACTGAGCGCACGGTCGGCGACGGCGGTCGCCGCTTCGCCGAGACGGTCCGGGAGCCGGGGCACGAGAGCCTTGAGCTGAGCGCCCGCCAGATGATCGCCGGTGATAAGAGCGGTACGCAGCAGGGCGGGCAGCAGCAGGAGCTCGCTGCCCTCCGTGTCGCGGCCCACGTATCCGCCGTAGCTCTGCAGCAGGTCCGTGGTCAGCCGGGCGCCCTGGCTGTCGCCGGAGGTCAGCAGCGCGGCGGCACCGGCCAGGCGGAGCGCCGCCACCTGCGGCTCAGGGTGGCCGGCGGAGTGTGCCACATGGTGGGCGAGTCCGAAGCGCCGCTCGACGACTAGCCGCGCCAGGGCCCGTTCGGCGGCGGTCTCGTCGGCGCCTTCGTCCTCGTCTGCCTTGTCCTCTTTCGCGGAGGTGGCCGGGGAGAGGGTCGTCTCCGGGGTGGGCACGTGCTCGTCGCACGGTCCGGCGAGCGGGCGAGTGGGTTCGGGCGTGGCTTCAGCGGCCGAAGTTGTGCGCGGTGCCGACGCGCCATCAACGGGTGTCGCGGCCTGTGCATCATCGGTGCCAAGCGGATCGGAGACCGCCAGGATAGCGGCGGCTCCCGGGTCAGGGGCGGTGGCAGTCACGCCTGTCGCGCTACGGTCCGCTCGCTCGGTCGACTGTATGTCCGCGCGTTCTCCGATCGTCGTACCGTCGGCAGACTCAGTAGCGTCTGCCGACGGTGCGACGGGTTCGCGGTCGGCCGCCTCCGGCTGAGCCAGCGTCAGTTCAGGGGCCATGACGGCCGCCATTGCACACGCTGGCAGCACCCGCACGACCTGCTCCTGCAGAACCAGGATCTCCGCCGCGGCGTCCGCCTGCCGCCCCAGCCGGATGAGCTGGGTCAAGGCGACGAGAGCAGCACTCTCGTCCCGTTGTCCCTGCTCCCACACCGGCACGTCCACCAAGCGGCGGGCCGCGCCCCGCACGGCCTCGGCGGCGGAGGTGGCGGGGCTATCCGGATGGCATGCGACGCCCAGCAGTTCCCGCAGGGTCTCGCGTGCCTGGAGGTCGTGTTCGTGTGCCACCCGGTGCGCGCTGGCGGCACGTGTCATGTCCTCAAGACGAAGGGACACCCCCTCGATTCCCGCCGCACGGAACACGGCCTCAGCACGATCAAACACGGCGGCCAGCGCGGCGAGCGGAGCCAGGTCGTCGTCCTGCGGAGCGCAGCCGTCCGCGACTAGGGCTGTCACCTTCTCCAAGGCTTTCCGGGCGCGGACGAGGGCCGACTCCAGCTCTCGGCAGACCGCGTCGAGCTCCGTCGCCGCGTCTGCAAGGGTACCTTCGGCCGCCGCCTCGGATCCGTCGTCCGAGGCGGCCGTGGGCGGCAGCTCCCCCTCCTCCGGTGCGCCAGGCTCGAAGCCCGGGTACACCGCCACGATCGACCGGGCCACGTCACCGACCGTGGTCAGTTGCGCCGTCTCGTCCCCGTCGGCGGTCCCCGCGAACCAGTCCTGGTCCGCCGCCCAAGCAAGGATGTGGGCATCGCCGACGGAGGCGTTGCACCACGCGAAGATCGTGGCCCGGACCAGCGGCTCTCCCCACCGGGAGACCGGGTCGGACACGGCTTCGCCGTCCTGAGCGAACACGAAGCGGCCGACCTGGTTCATCACAATGTGTGTGAGTCCTTTGACCCCGCATGTGCAGGTGTGCTGCCATAACTCGCGCTGCAGCCTGCCCAGAACGTCTCCGCACAGGGACTTGCTCGCCCGCCGAGGGGCCGCGATGCGGATTCCCAGGCGGTCGAGCAAATCTTGCCGGTGTCTGGGCGACAAGGAGTTGAAGGCAAGTTCCACCGCGTTGACCGTGAGGTCGTTCAGAGCAGTGGCGGCCGGGTGGGGCAAGGCGTTGAGCGCATCAGCCAGGCCTTCGAGTTCCTCGGCCGAGACGCTCGACGGGGACAACGGCGGCCCCGTGACGACGCGGTAGCGGTCCTGCATGAATACGTGCTCCGTTTCTGTGGCTGTTTCGAGGACGGTTGCGCGCGATCGATTCAAGATGCGCGAAATGATCAGCGACCGCGTGTGTGCTCGGTGACGAACGTGTATCCGTAGGGCAGTGCCCAACCGTCCGCCTTGCCGAGCCTGCGGCAGTGCTCTCGAAAGGCCGTGCGCTGGACCTCGCTGGGCGAGCACCCCGGCCGCAGGCGGCGCAGATGGCCGGGCACGAGCTGAATGCCGCGCAGTCCCTCGCCGCCCGGTTCCGTGCCGCCCCATGGGCGTATCACCCGCCGCCGGGCAGGGCGGTAGCCGACGAGGGGGATGGTTGGCTGCCCGTCGCGCGCCGGGTAGTGCGGTTGCCCCCAGGCATCCCGGCTGCCGATGGCGGGCTCCAGGACCCGCTCCGTGAATAGTTCCGCGACCGCCGATTCCAAGGCAGCAACCTGTGGCAGAGCGGGCCGACGTCCGTAGACCGCACTCGGCAGGACCGAACGGTCCAGCAGGGCATGGCCGTCCAGCGTGAGCAGCCCGCAGCGGCGCACGGTGCGCATCACCAGCTGCCGGGGGCCAAGCCCGGCTGCGCTGTCACCATGGCGGTCGCTGCCTGGAGCATCCTCCCTGGTGAGCACACGCGGGTCGTAGCAGTGGCCGGTCTCACGGTCGCCAATCTGCACCCGTTCTTGGAGGCACGTCGTGGTCATGCGAATCCCCGTGCCCTCGAGGCCCCAACGAACCTCAAGCATCAGGCCGGGAAAGAAGTCGCTCGGCCAGAGGATTCCGGTCAACCGGCCCGAATCGTCACCGAGTTCCACGGTCACATCCTGTGCCGCCTCTTTCTCCTCCAACACCTCGTCGGCATGGTGGAGTTCGAGGCGCAGGGTGGGGCACGGACCAGGGGACCGGCAAAGGTCTCGCACGGCGTCCCGGTGCAGGGGGAACCATCCGTCGATGAGATGGGCCAGCCGCAAGGGCGACCGCCAGACGATGTTGTCCGCATCGCTCCGCAGCAATTCGCCGGGTCCGAGGGAGGCATCGTCGGCGAGCGGCAAGTCGACCGGATCCAGCTCCGCTTCCGGCTCGGACACCGGCTCCGGCTCCGGTGACGCAGGTAGCGTGGACGCCCAACCGCGTACGGCAGGGATGAGCGGATCCCCGGGAGGTTCCGCGTCACCGGGATAGTGGGACCGCCACACGCCTCCGCCCTGGAAAGCATCGTCGAGCGTGATCCGGGCGCCGTTCTCGAACAGCCCCTGGTCACTGTCCCGTTGGACGACATCGGCGAGCGCCACATTCGCCCGGCACACCGCGGCGGCGTACCCCACTCCCATGAGCAGTTCCGTGGCCCCGGGGAACCCACGAAGCCTCGGCCCGACCGCTGTGTACACGGTGACCGGCGAGATGAGCCCGTAGCGCCGTTTCGCCGGGATGGCCGCGTGTTCCACCGCTGCTGAGAGAGACCGGAGATCATCGCCGCCCAGCGGTCCGGTGTCCCGCCAGCAGTCCGCAAGGGAGGTCCTCGTCATGGCGTAGTGGCCCCAAGTACGCAATGCTTCGCTGGAGTTGAGCACTCCCCGCACCGTGTCGAGAAGGCCGAGCAGCCCCGCCCACAGGTCCTCGTCGCGCGTACCGCCCGCCAGTTCGGCGATGGAAACGGGAACAAAAGGGCTGAGCAACTGCTCTCGTGCCGTCGTCACGAGATGGTCCGCGTAGGCCGTCAGGTCGTCACGCCGGGCAGCCTCCGGGGACGGGTAGCAGACCTCGACGACGACATGACCGTCTCCGTTGATCCAGCGTCGGCGCGTGCGTAAGCGGTGGAGCTGGGCGGGCGACAGACTCAGGGCCGAGCCGAAGGCGTGGAGGTCCGGAACCAGCAGCTCTCTGCGCCGCGGCGCGTCGCCGCTCTCCAGCTGGCCCAGTCCTTTGGCCCCCGCAGGCGCTCCCGACACCCAGGCCGGTACGTCACCGTGCGCGCTTACCCCCGGATGCGCGCCTTCCCGGTAGACGATCTCGGCATAGAGGGGGTCCGACCCAGTGGCGACACACACCATGGCGCCGACCGGCAGCACAGGAGCACACTCACCGAAGGTGATCACAGGAAAGTCGTCGAGGCGCAGAGGGCTGCCGCCGTAGCCCTCGCCGCCGAGGTCGTACCCGAAGTACACGGCATTGAAGGCGACAGTGGTGTGCACTGGCGCAGAACGGGCCGCGACAACGGCTTCGAGGTAGCGCCGCAGACGCTCACGTTCCTGCTCGGGTACCGCGTCGTAGCCCGTCGTCATGGCGGAAGTCAGCAGGGCCTGATCGCCGTATGGATCGGGCACCTCCCTTCCCCCACGATTGCTGACCGTTGCCGGCACATCCGGGTCCCCACCCATGACACCTCCGCCCCACCACAAGCCGCCCCCGCTCGCCTGCGGTGATTCCGCAGACTATGCCGACGCCTGGCGCGCCTGTGGCACTTTCATCACTTTGCGTTGGTTGACAGTGACCCAGCACGACGTGTTCACGCCGACACGGACCATCTGAGGGGGGACGGGTAGGGACCGTCAATCGGTCAGGAGCGGAGCAGCAACGGCAGGCGCAGATCGTCCGTTTCTGGCGGGCGGTGGAGTACTTCAGCCCGCGAACGTCAATCCGGCGAATCCGGGCAAGAGCGTCCTCCCTGCAGCAGGTTCGCCCACTGCCCTGGGAAGCCGGTTCCACGATCAGTGAGGCTCAGCCCCGTCCGGGCTGCGTGTGGCGGCGCACCGCGTGCGCCGGGATCTTAAGGAGTTACTAAGCCCCTACTAAAATCCTCGCAGCAACCATCCGGTCCGACAGACCTCGTGCCTTCGCATTGCTTCGGTTACTCGGATGAGCCTGGACGAATCAAGCCTCCAGGGGGTGTCCTTCGCCGCCCAACCTCCGCACAGCTTTTCGGTGTTCTTAGTACTCCAGCCGTAGTTCGTGATCTTCATTCCTGAGTGGCTTGTCGTCGGTAGTGGCTGGCTTGGGATCGGGCCTGGTGGCGGCGTCGCCAGTTCGACCAACCGAGCCGGTGGGCTGTGTCGTGG
>NZ_JBQQCG010000164.1:0-9101 GCF_052245575.1 Streptomyces sp. 2A115
CCAACCGGAACCCAACACGTGGAAACGCTGGGCAGACCAGCCGCTACAGGCTGCCCAATCCAACGGCCGTCCCCCGGACCTCAGCCAGAAGATCACCCTCAGACCACATCGGTGGATCGAGGCTTAGCCTGGCTGCCGGGTCCGTCACCACGGCAAACGCCACGGCAACCGAGACACCGTCCCGGCCCAACACCCTCCACAGCACGACCACCCGCACCACAGCATTGGCAACGGGAACCCAGGCGAATGCTGCAAAGCAGCAATCACAGTTCCCGTCCAGGATTGCGAAGGTCTGGGCGTCAGGCGGCAAGGTTCACGCTCAGTATCGATGGGGAGGGTCAACCAACCTTTCCGTCCTCGCACGTCTCGTGCGTGATGACTACTGGTCTGACGACACCGTCGACAGTGCCGGTGGGAACGGGACTAGCGTCCTGAACCTGTCCTGGACTTGCCGGGGAACCAAGGGCACCCAATACAGGATCGAAGCCTCATCCCAGTCTGGGGGTATCGTCACGCGTGACGTATCCAAGTGGGTGTACCTCCCGTGTAGCGACTAGGGATACCTTCGGCTCACGGACGCGGAGGCCAGGCGGGCCGGGCCGTCCTCGTGACGACGATGAGTGATGTTGGTCGGGCCCAGGCGGCGGCCGGGGTGATGGGTGTCCGTGTCCGTCGTGCCGGTTTGCGGGTGAATCGCCGGCACTGGTGAGTACCGCGCTGCTCACCAGTGCCGACGCCGCCAACTCCCCATTGGGGTGGCCCCTAGCGGTGCTCGCTCTCGGCGCCATGAGCTACGACGTCCGGACCTATACGTCACGCTCGAACGGGGGCTCGTTCCGGTGCCGGACTTCGACGACCGGTACGAGCTGACGCGGCGTTGCGCCGGAAGGGGTGGGAACGTCCAGCAGGCGTTCCAACAGCCGGTCCAGCGCGCTCTGGCCCAGGCTGCGGCCCTCCTCTCAAGCGCAGCTGGCCACGGCGACAGTCGGCCAGCCGGGCCCCGGAATCGGTACGTCCGCCGAACGAAATCGCAGGTTGAAAGATCCACGGTGACCGAGTGGCCAAGTATGGCTGCGACTGGCCATGTATCGCTGGAGGTCACAGCGGGCAGTCCGGCCCGCCTCTCGCGATTCGAATTCTAGTTCGATAACGTGGGGGGCGGAGGAGGTGGGTGTCATGACCGCAGGCGAACCGGTACGGAAGGTGTCGAGTGTGATGCATGTGCGCTGCCCCGACCGGCTGCCGGAGGACACCTTCCGGCAGGTCCTGGAACAGCTCGCGGAGCTCTCCCCGGTCGTCCAGGCCCTGCCGCCGTCCGCGGCCCTGGTGGAGCTGAAGGGCGCGCTGCGCTACCACGGCGTGGATGCCCGGCGACTGGGCGAGGTGCTGCGGGTGCGGCTCATCTCCCGGCTGGGTGTCGACGTGCGGGTCGGGATCGGGCCGACGGTCACGGTCGCGGCCACCGCATCGGCCCAGATCGGCGCCCCCGGCGGCGTCCTGGCCATCGCCCCTGACCAGGTCACCGGATGGCTGGGGGCGCTGCCCGTGGAAGCCCTCCACGGCATCGGCCCGCGCCAGGCCCGGGCGCTGCGCGAGTACGGCGTGCACTGCGTCGGGCTGCTGGCCGCGATCCCGCCGGCCACCGTGCAGCGCCTGCTGGGCGGCCGCGCCGGACGGACGGCTGCAGAGCGGGCCCGCGGCATCGACCCCCGCCCCGTCACCCCCCGCACCCTGCCCGCCTCCCTGGCCGTGCGCCACACCTTCGCCCGGCACACCCTGGACGGCGCCGCGGCCCGCGCGGCCCTGCTCGAGCTGGTCGCCACGCTCGGACGCCGGCTGCGCCAACGGGGCCAGGTGGCCCGCGCCCTGACGCTGATGCTGCGGTTCGCCGGCGGCACCGCCTGGGAGAAGACCCGCCGCCTGCCGGAGGCCTCCGCACACGACGACGACCTGCGCACGCTGGCGTACCGGCTGATCGACGCCGCCGGCCTCCAGCGCGGCCGCCTGACCGGACTCGTACTCAAGGGCGAGGACCTGGTCGACGCCGACCAGGTCGCCCAACAGATCAGCCTTGACCAGGCGCGCGAGAACCGCCTGGTCGCCGAAGCGGTCAGCGACCGCATCCGCGAGAAGTTCGGCCCCGGCGCGATCCGTCCTGCCGCCACCCTCCTGCACGTCTCCTGAACCATCCGATCCCTGCCGTGGAGGCGAGCTGGTGATCCTCAACCCGCCGGGGCTTGGACCAGGCGCGGCACACCAACTGCCGCACTGGCCCTACGTCCAGGCCGTCGACGACGCGCTCACCGCGCGCGGCATCCCGCCCGGCACCGTCCGCGCCGACCGCACCTACCCCCAGCGCGGCGACCGGATGTACATCAGGCTGGTCTGGTACATCAGCCGCACCGCCGGCGTGGGCGGCCTGCGGTTCCACTGGGAGGAAGAGACCGGCTGGGCCTACGCCTACCTCGGTGCGGTCCCGTCCATCGCGACCCCGCCCCGACCACTCGCGGCGCTGCATCGGGTCTTCGCGGCGCCGGACGACGTTGCCCAGGTGGCCGAGCGGCTGGTACGCAACTGGCGCACCCCCACCGGCGAGTACGGCGCGGAGTGGGAGCGGGCACCACACGTGCGGGCCACGATCGAGCTGTTCCGTGCCACCCTCAAAAAGCCCGGCACCCTATGGACGGGCGGTGAGTCGACCTAGACGCGGGTGCTGACGAAGCGCACGTTCGTGCCCCACTGTTCCATCGCCCGTGCCATGCACCACTGGCACAGGGACAGCCACCGCGGCCGTATCTCTGCGTCTTGCGCTGGCATGTGGCGCACAGTCCGACCTGGTCACCGGGGCAGGTCAGAGCCGAGGGATCCAGCTCTGCGATCGGGGGCACGGGAGTCGTCGTGGGTCCTGTTCCGGGTGACGAGCACCAGTCACCTCAGCCGCAGGATAGTCGCCCGGATGGCACTACTGTTCGAGCCGGGCGCGTGCTGGGTGGCAACGTCCCCTGCGCCCACTCCTGCGGCGGCTTCAGGGAACCGAGATGGCGAGCAGCCCCAGCATGTGGATCTTGGCATGCGGGTCAGGGAGGCTGCGGGCGATGCGCTCGGCTTCGGGGGGATCGCGTTCGATCAGCGCCTCGATGATGATCTGCAACGCCCGCGACTGCGACCTCGGATCGGTGATCGTGCGAGCGATTCGTTCAGCTTCGGCGGCGTCCTGCGGGGCCAGTACTTCCATGATGGCCTCAAATGCCATGGCTTGGGCGAAGCCGCCCGAGAACAGGCGAGCGACCCGTACGGAAGCTGTGGAGTCCCGCTTGGCCAGTGTCCTGATGATCCCGTCCTGCATAACAAGGGGGCCGAGGGCGCGAAGCTGATCGTGGTGCTTGGCTTCGGTAAGCAGCTCTGCGGTTCGGGACGGGTCCAGCTCCGCCCATCCCGCGGCCATCGCTTTGAGGAAGTAGAACTTATGATGCGCCGCTGTGGTTTCGGCGTTTCGGAAGAATATGTCTTTGGCGGCGACGGCCGCGCGCGTGCCGGCATCCAGGGCTACAGGAATGAGGCGTTCGGCTTCGTCCAGCAGGCTTATGGCCCGGGTTGGGTCGAGGCGGGCCAGCACCTGAGCGACGGCTGAGAGTTCCATGACGAGTTCGCCGGGTTCGCCGTGGGCGCGGATGGCGTGCTCGGCTTCGGCCAGCAGGGCGTTGGCATGGTCGGGGTTGTGTTCGACCAGGGCTTGGGCGATGGTGCGGAGTGTAGGGCCCAAGGTCTTCGGGTTGGTGATGGTGCGGGCGACACGTTCAGCCGCATCGGGATCCCGCCCGGCCAGTGTCCCGATGAACTCCTTTATACGAAGGAACCGTAGTTCCGGGTCATTGAAGGTGTAGGCGATGCGTTCGGCGGCTGCCGGAGCGCGCTCTGCCAGGTCCCCTACGACGGACGTCAGCATGGACACGCGGTCATCGGGGGAGGCCTCTGCGAGCATGGCGTGAACGAAGCGTTCCGCCTCGGCAGGGGCCTGCTCAGCTAGGACCCCCAGCGCCTCCTGCACCTTCAGGTACCTGGTGTAAAGATCGCTGGTCATGGTGGGGGCGCGAAGGCGTTCGGCCTCGGTCATGAGATCCATGGCCTGGCCAAGATCGTGTTTGATCAACGCTACGGCGTTGGCCTGCAGCTCCGCAGCCCGTTCTTGGGGGTCGGCGATCGTGCGGATGTAGCGCTCGACTTCTGCCAAAAGCTCCTGTGCCCTGCCGGGGCTGCGCTCAATCAGCGCCTCTGCAACGTTGCGGAGTGCTGCGGCCCACTGCCGGGGGAAGGTGATGGTGCGGGCGATGCGTTCGGCTGCGACAGGGTCTTGCCCGGCCGACGCCTCGACGATCTTCGCCAATGTCTCGGCCCGGGAAAGAGGGTCGGTGATGGTGCCGGCGATGCGTTCTGCGTCGGCCGAGTCGGTCCCGGCAATCACTTCGGCCAGCTGCGAAAGCCTGAATTCCCGGTTCTTGCGCTTCTTGATGGTGCGGGCCAGCTGTTCGGCCTCGGCGGGGTCGTGCGCGGCCAAGCCCGCGATGATCCAGCCAAAGGCATGCTCCGGCTTAGCGAGAGTGCGGGCGGTGCGTTCGGCCTCGGTGATCAGCTCCCGCCAGTGCTGATGGCGGTCGTTGAAGGCCCGGTTGCGGAACGCGAGACGGCCGGCAGTATTACGGACCCTGCTCTGCGGAAGCGGACGTTGCTTGGCCCGCAAGGATGCCTCGATCTCCCGGTAGAGGGTGTCGAGGTCGAGGTAAGGGCCCTTGCCCGCCAGCCCCCGCCGCAGAACCGTCAGCAACTCGGCGGTGAACGCGGTATGCCGCTCCCCGGGTACCGACACCGCAGTCTTGGTCTCCGAGGCGGCGGCGATCAGATAGGTGCCTTCGATCACCGCCTCGTCGGCAACGATCTCCGCCGAGTCGCCACCGGCCATCCGTCCCAGGGCCCGCCCGCTGTAGCAGCAGTCGAGGACGACTACCTGCCGCTCGGCGCGAGTTCCGGCCAGTTCTTCCCGAACCAGCCCGAACGGGACGGCAGTGTAGGAGGTGTTCGGCTGCTCCGAACCGGTCAGGGCCAGATGAAGCTCCGAGGCCAGTCGCGCCACCAGCCCGTGGCCCGCGTAGTACACCAGCAGTGTGTCGGTCGTTTCGGCGGCGGCACGGGCGATCGGGCCGATCATCTCCACGACGGTGGCCGGATTCGACACGACAATGCAGTTCTCGGCGGGCAGCCCCCACACGTCGGGCGAGCGGAGAAGCCCGGCGAGCGCATCGAGATTCGAAGCCACAGCGGGAAGGTCGTCCAGCGAGGAGTGGGTGTAGCGGCTGGTCCCGATGAGTACCGCACGCGACGCGGACGGGTCGGGAAGTGCGGTCACTCGTCCAACGCCCGCACAAGCCGGGCGACAGCCTCAGGATCGCTCTCATCGAGAGTGATCCTGACTCCGTCGCGTTCAACCGTCACAGGGGTCGGGCGCGGACGGGTTGCCCGCCAGGCCACGTAGGCGAGGCCGAAGTTCAGGATCTGGAAATTGGTGTCGATCACCAGCTTCACGACGTCCAGCGCGCCGCCCATTTCACCCTCGCCGGTCTCCGCGGCTTCCACCGAGATCACCGCATAGCGGCGGACGTCCGGCTCATTCCAAAGCCACTCCTGGAACGAACGCAGCTCGTCGCCCACGCCGTCCGCGCTGACCCGGATCACATTGGACACCAGCGCCCCCTCTCAGACAGTCGCAAAGTAGCGCCAAGTCAACGGTTTCGTCATCAGAACCCGCAAGGTCGGCGGGAGCGATGTAGGCCTTCCCGAGGCATCACCGCCTGATTGCTCGCTGAGCTACTCAAAGGCAGGCAGGATCAGAGACGCTACGTCGGCAGGCCCCATCGTTCAGAGGGGACACGCCGCGTGGAGGACTGCGGGATCTTGGAGGCCTTCCTGTCATGCTCCTGAAACGCTCGTGAGCTGACACAGCATCACGAACCGGACGCCTTGTGCCTACGTCCTGGGCCTCGCCACTCACAACCTCAGCAGCAGCCGACCGCCCTCGCCGCTTTCATGAAGACCTTGACCCCGTGTCGGCGTACACCTGAACGCGGCTATGGCAAGATTTTCGTAGGCGGAGATCTTGCCATAGCCAGAAAACCCCGTCCCCCGACACCCCGAACGCTGGTGTCCAAAGAGACGTTCGTGACGTACATCCGAACGGCAAGCAGATGATCGATCCAGCGGAATCCATGCCGTGACCAGTACGAAGAGGTTCAGGCACAGCTTCTTATGTCATTTCGGGCGCACCGGTTGCTGCAGGGTCCGGTGGCTGCGGCTCTCTGCCCCTCGATCGTGGCGGTGCTGGGGTCAGCGTTTGACGCGGTTACGGACGGCCAGGACCGCCAGGCCCAACAGGAGCGGTTCGGCCACGCCGGAGGTCATCTCGATGTAGGTGCCGGTGGTGGTCAGGTCCTTGGCTTCGTTCACTTCAAGCAGCAGCGTTTGTCCACCGGTTCGGGAGGCAGCTGGCGGTTGGCAGCGGCATGAATGTTCGCGAGAAATGACGTCACCAGGGGTCTGTCAGCCGCCGGTGATGGCCAGCAGGAGGCCGGAGGCGATCAGGCCCGCCTCGACTATGAGGACGAAGACATGGGCGGGCAGCCGGTCGACGATCTTCTTGCCCGCCCAGGCCCCGGCTGCGCTGGCCGGGGCGAGGGCCAGGCCGATGGCGGCGCTGGTGGCGGTCAGCACGGCAGCGACGCCGAAGACAACGAGTTTGGTCAGGTGCATCACCACCGCGGAGGCGGCTTCGGTGCCGATGTAGGCGCCGCGCAGCAGGCCGCGGGCGAGGAAGAACGGGGCAACCATCGGCCCGACCGAGCCGACCAGCGCGGAGCCGAACCCGGAGGCGGCCCCGACGGCGGCGAACGCGCGGTCATCCAGCTGGGCCGCGTGCGGCTTCCAGCGCCGCCAGGCAACCATGCACAGCAGGAACACGCCGATGACGCGGGTGAGGGCGGGCAGCGGCGCGGTGGCGAACAGCAGGGCCCCGGCCGCTGCGGCGGGGACGGCGCCGAGCGCGAAGATGCCGACCAGGCGCCGGTCGACCTCGCGCCGGTTGAACCACACCCGGCTGCCGTTGCTGGCCAGCTGGGCGACGGTCAGGACCGCGACCGCGTCCCGGGTGCCGAGGACTGCGACGAACACCGGCAGCAGGAGCACCCCGCCACCGAACCCCGCTACCGCCGACAGCGCCGCGGTGGCGAACGTCGCGGCCACCATCACGACCCCCAGCAGCACCGTCTCCATGACAGCGCATTCTTCCCGCCGACTTGGGGGTGGGCCGTAGCGGGGGTCGCAGCCTCCCTGTCCTGGCAAGCCCCGCACTGCCTTCAAATCTCGTGAACATCACCCGTCCGCGGATCCGGGCGCCTCCGAAAGCCGCGTACAACCGCCGTCACAACTCGTGAATAAAGCCAGGTCCTGGCCGGAGGAGCGGAACACCACCGAGTTGAGCGTGACGTTCAGGGCCTTCTCGAAGCGCTCGCCGGTGAACCTGTTCCCTGTGGGGTTCTGGGGATCAGCCTTGTCGATCTCGAAAGTGACCCTGCCGCCGCCGGGCGGCACGGTGCCGTACGAGAACGTCCCGCCCGAGGACGGCCGTCACTGCCCCGACTGCCGCGACGACCTCGCCCACCAACCACCGGGACTACTCAAAGCGCTCTTCAGCCGCCGCGACTGAGTAAGTCTGGCCCGCCGGCCCGACACTCAGCCCCCGCTCACGCAAGCCGCCTGACCGACGTGATCAGGCTGGTCAGCCGCAGCAGTCGCATCCAGGACGGCACCCGCAGGCGTCGGTTTCGGGTCCTTGGGGCGACACCGCTGCGGCGGCGGCCGGTGTCGCGCAACAGCCCTTGCCCTGCCAGGCGTCGCGGCCTTCCTTGACCGCGATGGCGGCGATGACCAGGGCGGCGATCGGGTCGGCCCAGGACCAGCCGAGCGTGGCGTTGAGCACCAGGCCGACCAGGAGGACGGCGGACAGGTAGGTGCACAGGAGCGTCTGCTTGGAGTCGGCGACCGCGCTGGCGGAGCCGAGTTCGCGGCCGGCCTTGCGCTGGGCAGCCGACAGGAACGGCATCACGGCCAGGGACAGCGCGGCGATGACGATGCCGGGGATGGAGCGTTCGGCCTCGCCGGTGCCGGCCAACGCCCGGGCGGCGTCGACGCTGACATACGCGGCGAGCGCGAAGAACGACACCGCGATGATCCGCAGCGTGCGCTTCTCCCGGGCGTCGCGCACCGCGTGGTCGCGGGCGGAGAACTGCCAGGCGACCGCCGCAGCCGAGGAGACCTCGATGACCGAGTCCAGGCCGAAGCCGATCAGCGCGGTGGAGGAGGCGAGCGTCCCCGCGGTGATCGCGACGACCGCCTCGATGACGTTGTACGTGATCGTCGCCGCGACCAGCAGACGTATCCGGCGGGCCAGTACATCCCGGCGGGCAGTGGACGGGCCTATGCCGATGGATATCTCCGCGGTCATCTCAGCAGCAGCCCTTCTCATCCGCGTCCACACAGGTCTTGTCCGCCTCGACCGCCACCACGGCGGTGCGCAGGTCGTCCAGCGCATGCCCGAGTCGTTCATCGGCGAGCTCATAGCGAGTGCGGCGGCCCACCGGCACGGCAACGACCAGGCCACAGTCGCGCAGACACGCCAGGTGGTTCGACAACCGGGTTCTGGAGATCTCCAGCGCGTCGGCGAGGTCGGCGGGATGAGCCGGAGCCTCGCGCAGGGCAAGGAGGATCCGGCAGCGGATCGGGTCGGCGAGGGCGCGGCCGAACCGCACCAGCACCTCGATGTCAGCAGCGAGAGTCAGCACACCAACGACGGTACATGGATTCCTGGATTCAGAAAACCTTGCACAATCGCAGTCCGAGCACGTCCCCTCCAGCCCGGTTCAGAAACACGTACTGAGCTTGGCGTTTAACGTGGGCGGGCTTGGTGTTCCTTGATCGACTCGGCGCGTTTGACGGTCTTGCCGACGTCGTGGTGCCTGGCTCGGTGCTTGTTCTTCGAGCCGGGAGGCCGTCCCGGG
>NZ_JBQQCG010000165.1:0-8878 GCF_052245575.1 Streptomyces sp. 2A115
GAGCCGATCGCGATTGTGGGGATGGCGTGCCGTTATCCGGGTGGGGTGGCGTCGCCCGATGATCTGTGGCGGTTGGTCGCGGACGGTGTGGACGCGGTGAGTGAGTTTCCGTCGAACCGGGGTTGGGATCTGGAGGGGCTCTACGACCCGGATCCGGAGAACACGGGTACCAGTTACACCCGTCACGGCGGGTTCCTGCACGACGCCGACCTCTTCGACCCGGAGTTCTTCGGGATGTCGCCGCGCGAGGCACTGGCATCGGATCCGCAGCAGCGCCTCCTCCTGGAGACCGCCTGGGAGTCCGTCGAGAACGCCGGCATCGTCCCGGCCGACCTCCACGGCACGCGGACCGGTGTGTTCACCGGTGTCATGTACAGCGACTACAGCACCCGTACACAGCAGGTGCCCGATGGGCTCGAGGGGTATCTGGCCAGCGGCAGCGCGGGCAGTGTCGCTTCGGGACGGGTCGCCTACACGCTCGGTCTGGAGGGTCCGGCGGTGACGGTCGACACGGCGTGTTCGTCGTCGTTGGTCGCCCTGCACCTCGCGGCCAATGCGTTGCGGACCGGTGAGTGCGACCTGGCGTTGGCGGGTGGTGTGACGGTGATGTCGCAGCCGACGACGTTCGTGGAGTTCTCGCGGCAGCGCGGCCTGGCCGCCGACGGCCGATGCAAGCCGTTCGCGGACGCCGCCGACGGTACCGGCTGGTCCGAGGGCGTCGGCCTGCTCCTGGTGGAACGGCTCTCCGACGCGCGCCGCAACGGGCACAACATCCTCGCGGTGGTGCGCGGCACGGCCATTAATCAGGACGGTGCGAGCAATGGCCTCACCGCGCCGAACGGTCCTTCGCAGGAGCGGGTGATCCGGCAGGCTCTTGCCAACGCCCGGCTGAGCGCGGCGGATGTGGACGCGGTGGAGGCGCACGGCACCGGCACCACGCTGGGCGATCCGATCGAGGCGCAGGCGCTGCTGAACACGTACGGACAGGAGCGGTCCGAGAACCGTCCGCTGTGGCTGGGTTCGCTGAAGTCGAACATCGGGCACACCCAGGCGGCAGCCGGCGTCGGCGGCATCATCAAGATGATCCGCGCCATGGACCACGGCATCCTGCCGCAGTCCCTCAACATCGATGAGCCTTCGGGGCACGTCGACTGGGGCTCGGGTGCGATCTCCCTGCTGACCGAGGCTCAGGAGTGGCCGGCCACGGACCGCCCCCGCCGCGCGGGTGTCTCCTCGTTCGGGATCAGCGGCACCAACGCCCACGTCATCATCGAACAGCCGCCCCGGCAGGAGGAGTCCCGTCCCGCCGAGCCGGAGACATCGCCGCCGGCCGTGCCGTGGGTGCTCTCCGGCAAGACTCCGGAAGCGCTGCGGGACCAGGCAGCTCGACTGCTCTCGTACGTCGAGCAGGACGACCGGCCGACGGCGAACGACATCGGGGCCTCCCTCACCACGAGCCGCACGGCCTTCGACCACCGTGCCACCGTCGTGGGGGCCGACCGGGAGACCCTGCTGGGCGGGTTGCGGGCGCTGGCTTCGGGTGGTTCGTCGGCGCAGGTGGTTCGGGGTGTGCGTACGGGTGGCAGGACCGCGTTCCTGTTCACCGGTCAGGGTGCTCAACGTGTGGGTATGGGGCGGGAGTTGTATGAGTCGTTCCCGGTGTACGCGGCGGCGTTCGACGAGGTGGCCGCGGTGCTGGACCCGCGTCTGGGCCGTCCGGTGGGCGAGACCATCCGTACCGGAGAAGGCTTGGACGAGACGGCCAACACCCAGGCGGCACTCTTCGCCGTGGAGGTCGCGCTGTACCGCTGGTTCGAGCATCACGGTCTGACGCCCGACTATCTTCTCGGCCATTCCATCGGCGAGGTGACCGCCGCGCATGTGGCCGGGGTCCTGGACCTCGCGGACGCGTGCGTGCTGGTGGCCGAGCGGGGCCGGCTGATGCAGGCGGCGCCCGAGGGCGGCGCGATGGCCGCCATCGAGGCGAGCGAGGAAGAAGTACGGGAGGTTCTCGACGCCCTTGATCCGGGGCGGGGTGCGGTCGCCGTCGCCGGGGTCAACGGGCCCCGGGCCGTGGTGATCTCCGGGGACGCCTCCCTCGTCGAGGAGCTCGCCGGAGAATGGCGGGAGAAGGGGGTGCGGACCAAGCTCCTCACGGTCAGCCACGCCTTCCACTCCCCGCACATGGACGGCGTACTCGACGAATTCCGTGCCGTCGCCGCGAAGTTGACGTTCCACGCTCCCCGTATCCCGGTCGTCTCGAACGTCACCGGCACCCTGGCCACCGCCGAGGAGCTGGCGTCCCCCGACTACTGGGCCCGTCACATCCGCCAGGCCGTCCGCTTCCACGACGGAATCCGCTACCTCGAAGCCCACGGCGTCACCACCCTGCTCGAAGCCGGACCCGACGGTGTGCTGACCGCCCTCGCTCAGGAGTCCTTCGAGAACGCCGAAGCGATCGAGGCTGTCCCCGCACTGCGACGGGACCGCCCCGAGGCCGACAGCCTGGTCAAGGCGCTCGGCCGACTCCACAACCGCGGCGTCGGCGGCGTCGGCGGTGTTGACTGGGAGGCGTTCTTCACGGGCACCGGCGCCCGGCGCGTCGCCCTGCCGACCTACGCCTTCCAGCACGACCGGTACTGGCTCCAGCCCACGCCGGCGACGGGCACCGATGACGGTCCGGACGCCACGGGCCACCCGCTCCTCGGCAAGTCCATGACGGTCGCGGGCACCGGCCAGGTCCTGTTCACCGGCCGCCTCTCACCCCGTACGCACGGCTGGCTCGCCGACCACACGGTGCTCGACACCCTCGTGGTGCCCGCATCCGCGCTGGTGGAGTCGGCCATCAGGGCCGCGGACGAACTCGGCGCCGGAGTACTGGAGAGCCTCACCGTGCGCACCCCGCCGGTGTTGCCGGAGAGCGGTGCGGCGCTGCTCCAGACCGCGGTCGCCGCCCCCGACGGGACCGGGCGCCGGGCCTTCACGGTCCATGTCCGCCCCGACGACGACGAGTCGGACTGGACGGTGCACGCGGAGGGCGTGCTCGCCACCGGCGACGAAGTCCATGCGCTCCACACGTTCCATACGGAGGTACCGGCCCGGAGCGAGACCGCCGAGGGCGGCGAAGTCCGGTTGCCCGAGGGGATGTCGGCGGACGCCGCCCGGTACGGCCTGCACCCCGCGCTCCTGGAGGAAGCCGTCCGGGGCATCGCGGGCGACGCCCCGGCGGGCAGCGTCAGGGTCCCGGCCGAGTGGCAGGGCGTCACACTGCACGCCACCGGTGCCACGGTGGTCCGGGTCCGGGTCGCCGACACGGACGGTGACGCGGTCTCCGTACAGCTCACGGACCCGGCGGGACAACCGGTCCTCACCGTCGACCGGCTGGTCTTCCGGGACGTGCCCGACACGGAGTTCACCCCCGTGGACGGCCCTCACCTGCCGCTGTACGAGCTGGACTGGAGCCCGTTCGCGTCGGCCGGGCCCGCCACGCCGGTGCGCTGGGGCGTCCTGGGCACCGCGGACCTCGACGCGCCGAGGTTCGAGACCGTGACCGGGATCGGCGACGCGGTCGAGGCCGGGGCGCCGGTGGACGCCGTACTCGCCGAGGTGGGTGCCACGCGCACCCGGGACGTCCTCGGCTCGGCCCGCCGTACGGCCCTGGAGGCCCTGGACCTCGTACAGCGGTGGCTCGCCGACGACCGGTTGACCGGCACCCGCCTGGTGGTCCTCACCCGGGGCGCCGTGGCCACCGGCCTGAAGGAACCGGTCGACCCCGGAGCCGCCGCGGTCTGGGGACTGCTGCGCTCCGCCCAGGCGGAGGCACCCGAGCGGTTCGTCCTGATCGACCTGCCCGTCCTGTCCGACCTGCCTGACCTGGCCGACTTGGCCGGTTCGGCCGGACCGTCGGTCTCGGCCGATCCGTCCGGTACCGAGGACGGCTTCCCGTCCGAGGTGCTCCTGTCGACCGTGCTGGCCTCGGGCGAGCCGCAGGCCGCCCTGCGCGGCGACACGGTCCGGGTGCCCCGGCTGCGTCGCGCCCGGACAGCGGAGGCGACAGCCGGCACGGCCGGGATCGCCGACGGCACCGTACTCGTCACCGGCGGGGGCGGCGCGCTCGCCGCGCACTTCGCCAGGCACCTGGTGACCGGGCACGGCGTGCGGCATCTGCTGCTGCTCGACCACCTGCCGGAAGGCACCTGGCCGACGCCCGAACTCCTGGCGGAGCTCCGGGAGTCGGGGGCAAGTGTCACCACCGCCCGGTGCGACGTGGCCGACCGCGAGGCCCTCGGGTCGGCGCTGGCCAGTATCCCCGCCGACCGGCCGCTGTCCGCGGTCGTCCACACGGCCGGCGTCCTCGACAACGCCGTGCTGCCCGACCTGACCCCGGAACGGCTGGAGACGGTACTGCGCTCCAAGGCCGACGCGGCCTGGCGGTTGCACGAGCTCACTCGCGACGCGGACCTCTCCGCGTTCGTGCTGTTCTCCTCCAGCACCGGCGTCGTGGGAGGCCCGGGCCAGGCCAACTACGCGGCGGCCAACGCCTTCCTCGACGGCCTCGCCCGGCACCGTGCGGTCCACGGCCTGGCGGCCACCTCCGTGGCCTGGGGCCTGTGGGACCTGGACGACGGCATCAACGCGGACCTGGACGACAGGGACCGCGCGCGGTTCACCCGCGAGGGATTCCGCCCGATCGCACCGGGGGAGGGGTTGAAACTCTTCGACGCCGCGCTCCTCGCCGGTACGGCGGCACTGGTGGCCCTTCCCGTGGAGCCCGCCGTGATGCGTGCGCACGGCAGGGTCCCGGCGGTGCTGCGTGCTCTGGTGAGGACCGCGAACCGGCGCGGCGCGGCCGCCGCCGGGGACGCGGGCGACTCGCTGGCCGCGCGCCTGGCCGGACTGTCGGCACAGGAGCGGTACAAGGTCGTCCTCGACCTGGTCCGCACCGAGGTGGCGGCCGTCCTCGGACACACGGACCCCGGCGCCATCGAGGCCGACCGCGCCTTCCAGGAGCTGGGCTTCGACTCGCTGACCGCCGTGGAACTGCGCAACCGCATAGGTGAGCAGACCGGCATCCGGCTCCCGGTCACGCTCGCCTTCGACCACCCGTCCTCGGAGGCACTGGCCGGCCATGTGCTGTCCCAGGTCGCTCCCGAGGACACGGCGGCCGCCCGGCCGCCGGCCCTGGCCGAACTGGAGAAGCTGGAAGCCGTACTCGCCGCGACGCGCGACGACGGCACGGACCGCGACGCGATCGTCGTACGGCTGCAGACCCTTGTGTCCCGGCTGACCGAGAGCGGCACCGCCCCCGCGGCCGAGGAGGACCTGGCCGGCCAGATCGAGTCGGCTTCCGCGGAAGAGATCTTCGCGCTGATCGACACCGAGTTCGACGGTTCCGCGAACTGAGCGCATCAGACACGCCTGCCGGACGTTCCCAGAAGACGAACCGAGGATCCCCATGTCCAACGAAGAGAAACTGCTCGCCTACCTCAAAAAGGTGACCACCGACCTCCAGAGCGCGCGGCGGCGTGTCACCGAGCTCGAGTCCGGCAAGGACGAGCCCGTCGCGATCGTCGGTATGGCCTGCCGGTACCCCGGCGTCTCGTCCCCGGACGAGCTGTGGCGGCTGGTCACGGACGAAGAGGACGCGATCTCGGACTTCCCCACCGACCGGGGCTGGGATCTCGACAACCTCTACGACCCCGATCCCACCGCACCGGGCAGGACCTATGTCCGGCAGGGGGGATTCGTGGGCGGCGCCACGGAGTTCGACGCCGCCTTCTTCGGGATCTCGCCGCGCGAGGCGCTGGCGATGGACCCGCAGCAGCGGATCCTGCTGGAGACCGCGTGGGAGGCGCTGGAGCACGCGGGGATCGACCCGGCCGCGCTCAAGGGCAGCAGGACCGGTGTGTTCACCGGGCTGGTGGAGCAGAGCTACCTCGGTCTCGAGACTCCCGGTGAGTTCGAGGGCTACCTGATGACCAGCAAGCTCAGCAGCATGGGATCGGGGCGCATCGCGTACACCTTCGGCTTCGAGGGCCCCGCCGTGTCGATCGACACCGCGTGCTCGTCCTCGCTGGTCGCCCTGCACCTCGCGGCCCAGTCACTGCGGTCGGGCGAGTCCACACTGGCGCTGGCCGGGGCCTCGTACGTGGCGGCGACACCCGGCGGTCACATCGACTTCTCCCAGCAGCGCGGTCTGGCGGCGGACGGCCGGTGCAAGCCGTTCGCCGCGTCGGCGGACGGCATCGGCTGGTCGGAGGGGGTGGGCCTGCTGGTGGTGGAGCGGTTGTCGGATGCCCGGCGCAACGGGCACAACATCCTCGCGGTGGTGCGCGGCACGGCTGTCAACCAGGATGGTGCGAGCAATGGTCTGACGGCGCCGAACGGTCCTTCGCAGGAGCGGGTGATCCGGCAGGCTCTTGCCAACGCGCGGCTGAGCGCGGCGGATGTGGACGCGGTGGAGGCGCACGGCACGGGTACCACGCTGGGCGATCCGATCGAGGCGCAGGCGCTGCTGAACACGTACGGCCAGGAGCGCACCGACGACCGTCCGCTGTGGCTCGGCTCGCTGAAGTCGAACATCGGGCACGCCCAGGCGGCAGCCGGTGTCGGCGGCATCATCAAGACGATCCAGGCGATACGCCACGGCATCCTGCCCAGGTCCCTCCACTCCGACGAGCCCACCCCGGTCGTCGACTGGACGGCCGGCGCCGTGGAACTGCTCACCGAGGCACGCCCCTGGCCGGAGACCGGCCGGCCGCGCCGCGCCGGCGTCTCCGCGTTCGGCGCGAGCGGCACCAACGCCCACGTCATCATCGAACAGGCGCCGGAACTGGAACCCGAGCCGGAGCCGGAGGCTGAAACCGGCCCCGCCGCGGCGGCTCCCGTGACCGCTCCCGGCGCGCTGCCGTGGGTGCTGTCGGCGAAGTCCCCCGAGGCGCTGCGGGACCAGGCGCGCAAACTCCTGACGTTCCTGGAGGAGAAGCGGAACACGCGGGGCGCGCAGGACCCGCGCCCCCAGGACGTGGCCCACTCCCTGGCCACCACCCGCTCGATGCTCGCCCATCGGGCCAGCGTGTCCGGCACGGAGCCCGACGCCATCCACGCCGGTCTGCGCGCCCTGAGCGAGGGCACCGCATCGGCGCACGTGGTGCAGGGACGCGCGATGAACGCGGGCAAGACGGTCTTCGTCTTCCCCGGTCAGGGCGGCCAGTGGCCGGGCATGGCCGTCGAACTGCTCGACTCGTCCGAGGTGTTCGCCGAGCGGATACGGGCCTGCGGCGAGGCACTGGCCCCCTACGTCGACTGGTCGCTGGAGGACGTGCTGCGCCGCGTCGAAGGGACACCGTCCCTCGACCGGGTCGACGTCATCCAGCCGGTGTCCTTCGCGGTGGCCGTGTCACTGGCCGCGCTGTGGCGTTCGTACGGGGTCGAGCCAGCGGCGGTCGTCGGCTCCTCGCAGGGCGAGGTCGCCGCGGCGTACGTCTCGGGAGGGCTGACCCTGGAGGACGCGGCGCGCGTCGCTGCCGTACGCAGCCAGGTGACGAGCGTGCTGGAGGGCCGCGGCGGCATCGCGTCGGTGGGTCTGTCCCGCGACGAGCTCGCCGCGCGTCTGGAGGGATGGGGCGACAGCCTCTCGATCGCCGTGGTGAACGGTCCCGGCTCGACCGTGGTGTCGGGGGACTACGAGGCCCTCGACAAGTTCGTCGCCCAGTGCAAGGAGGACGGGATCCGCACCAGGCGGTTCTCCGCGGACTACGCCTCGCACTCGGCCCAGGTGGAGGAGATCCGCGACCGGCTCCTGGCGGAGCTGGCTCCGATCCGCCCCCGGCAGGGCACGGTCCCGTTCTACTCGACGGTGACCGCCGGCCCGCTGGAGACCACCGGGCTGGGCGCCGAATACTGGTACCAGAACCTGCGTCGGCCGGTGGAGTTCGAGGCGACGACCCGGCTGCTGGCCGACCAGGGCCACCTCACCTTCGTCGAGGTCGGACCGCACCCCGTGCTCGTCCCGGTGCTGGAGGAGAGCTTCGAGCACGCCGTCGTGGTCGGCACGCTGCGCCGCGAAGAGGGCGGCCTCGACCGCTTCCTCTCCTCGCTGGGCAAGCTGCACACCCGCGGCGGAAGGGTGGACTGGCAGGCGGTGTACGCCGGTCGCGACGTACGGACCGTCGCACTGCCCACCTACGCCTTCCAGCGCGAGCGGTACTGGTACGCGGCAGCGGCCGACGGCGCCGACGTCACCCGGCTCGGCCTCGTCCCGGCCGAACACCCGCTGCTGGGCGCGGCCGTCACCGTGGCCGGCGCCGACCGGACGCTCTTCACCAGCCGCATCTCGGCGCACACCCACGGCTGGCTCGCCGACCACACCGTCCTGGGCGCCGCCGTCCTGCCGCCCTCGGCCCTGGCGGAGCTCGCCGTCCGGGCCGGGGACGAGTTCGGCCTGACCGCCGTGGACGAACTGACGCTCCACGAGCCCCTCGTCCTGCCCACCGGACAGGGCGTACAGATCCAGGTCGGTGTCGGTCCCGCCGACGACACGTCCGCGCGGCCGTTCACGGTGCACGCCCGCCCCGACCTCGGAGACGTCGTCTGGTCCCGCGTCGCCACCGGCCGTCTCAGCCTGCGCGGCCCCTCCGCGGGCCACGACCTCTCCCAGTGGCCGCCGGCCGGCGCCACCGCACTCGACCTCGACGGGGCGTACGAGCGGCTCGCCGACGACGGCATCTCCTACGGGCCCGCCTTCCGGGGCCTGACCGGAGTGTGGCTCAGCGGCGACGAGGTGTTCGCCGAAGTGCGGCTGCCCGAGGAACTCAAGGCCCAGGCAGCCGAGTTCGCCCTGCACCCGGCACTGCTGGAGGCCGTGGTCCAGCCGTGG
>NZ_JBQQCG010000166.1:0-8776 GCF_052245575.1 Streptomyces sp. 2A115
CGGTCGGTAGCGTGGTCGGACGCCCTTGGCGTGACCGGCGGCTGAGCTCCCAGCGCGTGGCCGCCGACAGCGGAGGGTCGAGGACGGCGGAGGTGACCTGGGTGTGACCCGGATACCTCCGCCACCCGACTGGATCGGAGTGGATCTTCCCGGGTCAGCGCACCCTGCCGCGCGGTTTCAGCGGCACCGGCGGCAGTTCGGGAGCGGGCAGCGGGGCACCGTCGTAGCCCAGTACGTCACCGAAGCGGGATCCGGCCATCCAGTCGGCGCGGGCCTGCTCGATGTCCGTCTGGGACCGTCCGATGAAGTTCCACCACATGATCAGTTCCTCCTCGAACGGCTCGCCGCCGATGAGCATGAGGCCCGCGTCCGACTCGGCGCGCAGGGGCAGTTCGGAGCGGCCGCAGCCGAGGTACAGCATGGAGCCGGGCAGCACCGGTACGCCATCCACGTGCGCCTCGCCGGACATGGACAGCACGGCGTACTCGAAGTCCGGCTCCAGCGGCAGGCGTACGTCGGCTCCGTGGGTGAGGGCCAGGTCGGCGCCGACGATCGGGGTGTAGGTCGTACCGGGTGAGGCGGCGCCGTCGACGCCGCCCAGGATGAGCGTGGCCCGCAGACCGGGGGCGGTGAGGACGGGCAGTTCGGCATGGTGCTCGAAACGCGGGTCGGTGTGGCGGTCGCTGTCGGGCAGAGCGACCCACAGCTGCGCCCCGTGCAAAAAGCGGGCGTGCGACTTGGGGCTCTCCTCGGAGTGGCTGATGGCCCGCCCGGACGTCATCAGACCCAGCTCGCGCGGTCGGATCGTCTGGAGGCTGCCCGTGGAGTCGCGGTGCAGCACCTCCCCCTCGTGCAGCCAGCTGACAGTCTGCAGGCCCATGTGCGGATGCGGCGGCACCTGCATGCCGGGCTCGTCGGCGATGTCGTCGGGGCCGTAGTGATCGACGAAGCACCAGGCGCCCACCATGCGCCTGCCCAGGTTGGGCAGCAGGCGACGGACTTCGCTGGACTCGCCGAGCTTGACCCGGCGGGGACTGAGGAGTTCACGCACCGGCTCCGCCACCACGAAACCCCGGCCACCGCACAGGGCGGGAACCGGGTCGCGATCAAGATTGCTCATGGCCCACAACCTAGCCCCGTGAAGGACTCGCCGTCAGTCCATCCACCCGCACGTCGACGGTCACTTGACTCAGTCGAGGCAAAATAGCAGCCATGTACATAGTAGCCATGTACTGTATCTGTCATGAGTGCGAATCCCGAGGGCGCGACGCCCGGTTTCCTGGTCTGGCGCCTGTCGATGAAGTGGCGCGTGGCCGTGGACCGGGCGGTGGCACCCCTGGGCCTCACCCATGCGCAGTACTCGCTGGTGGCCTCGCTGTACGGCATGCACCGGGCCGGACACCGCCCGAGCCAGCGCCAACTCGCCGACCACACGGGGCTCGAAGCGCTGTACGTGTCGAAACTCGCCCGGGCCCTGGAGGCCGCCGGGCTCGTCGAGCGCACCCGGGACCCCGCCGATCCGCGCGCCGTGCAGCTGTCGCTCACCGAGCAGGGGCGCGAGGTCACCCGCCGAGCGATCAAGATCGTGCGGGGGCTTATGGAGCAGCTGCTCGCGCCCCTGGGAGGCCTCGACGGTCAGCGCACCGAGGCGTTCAGCCGTGAGCTGGCGACCCTGCTCGACGTACCTCTTGATCCACTGACCGAGAACGAGACGGAGCAGCCATGACCAGCACCACATCCACCGCACCCACCGCACCCACCGCACCCACCGCACCCACCGTCAACGGCCGGGTCATCGGCCTGGCCCACTATGCGGGCCGTGCCGTCCTGGAGCGCGTGCTGGCCCGTACCGGCACCACGTTCAGCCAGTTGGTCACCCTCAGGCTCGTCGCTGTCGCCGACGACGAATCCATCGGGCGTGACCAGCTGGTGGCCGCCGTGACCGGCTCGCTGAAGGTCGAGGAGTCCGCCGCACAGGACACCATCGACGAGCTGACGACGGCGAATCTGATCGAAGAGGTTCGGTCGGAGAAGCCCCTGCTGCGCATCACGAACGTCGGCCGAGAGCTGTACGAGCGGGTCAACTCCGAGACGAACGCGGTCTCCGCCCGGATCTACGCGGGCATTCCGGCCGAGGACCTGGCAACGGCCGGCCGAGTACTGGCACTCGTCACCGAGCGGGCCAACACCGAGCTGGCTCGCCCATAGCCGCCCTGCCAGGGCGGCACGGCAGACACCGCAGGGGCAGCGAGGGCGACAGGGGCGGCACGAAGGCGCCGCGCCTAAGGGATGCTTCGAAAGTCCCGTGTGGTGCCCGCGGTGTCCGGTGCGTTCTCTCGGCGTGCCGGACGAAAGCCCTCGTAGCTCCGCCTGCCGCGTCGGTACGCGATCTCGCCCAATGTCACGTCCACGGCGACGAAGGCGGCCAGCGGGATGCCGAGGAGCGGTACGAAGTAGCCGAGGACGGCGACGGCCGCCATCAGCGGGACGAGGACGTACGCCGGGACCTGCTGCCAGGAGCCGCGCGGGACGGGACGGCCGAAGGCGGTGGCGCGGCCGCGCTGCCACCACATGCGGTAACCCCACAGGATCAGCAGGATCAGGCCGAGAGCGAGGCCCATCAGCGCGATCTGGTTGACGATGCCGAACAGGATTCCGGTGTGCGCGTCGATGCCCCAGCGGGTCAGCTTCGCCAGCACCGGGTGGTCGGCGAAGCGCACCGTGTCGGTCACCTCGCCGGACGTCGGGTCCACGGCGACCGCGTCCTGCTTGGTGGGCCAGCTGCGCTGGACCTGCCGCACGACGTACGCGGACGAGGCGTCGGCGGGCGGGACGACCTCCACCGGATCGCCCAGGCCCTCCGCTCGCGCGGTCGCCAGCACCTTGTCGAGGCCGACGCCGTGCTCGGCACCTCCGTCGGCCGAGGATGCGGCGGACCCGTGGCCGGAGTGCTCACCGCCCGCGGACGCCGACACCGACGGGGTGGCCTGACCGAGCGAGGTGCGCAGTTCGTCGATGTTCGCTCCGGCGTACGCCGACCACGTCAGGCCCGTCGCCGAGAGGAAGAAGAACCCGGCCGCCGCCCAGACGCCGACCGTGCCGTGCAGACCGAGCGTGCGGCGGCGGCCGGTGGTGCCGCGCACCTTCCGCTGCGTACGACGGCGGCCGAACCACAGCACGAGGCCGCCCGCCGAGATCACCCACAGCCAGCTGGCGGCGAGTTCGCTGTAGAGCCGGCCGGTCTCGCCGAGGTGCAGATCACGGTGCAGCTCGTCTATCCAGGTCCGCAGCGGCAGCGCACCGGTGGAGCCGTACTGCTCCAGGGCCCCGCGCACCTTCCCCGTGTACGGGTCGACGAAGACGGCCAGCATGCGGTCGGCACCGACACCCGGGACTCCGGACAGCAGCACCCTGGTGGTCGCGCCCTCCTCCGGTGAGGGGCGTACGGCGGAGACAGTGCCCTCCGGATGGGCCTCGCGGGCGGCGGCCACCTGCTCGGAGACGGGCAGTTCGCGTTCACCGACGGGGACGGTCAGCTCATGGGCGTACACGATCTTCTCGGCCTGGAACGACGCCGCGTACAGCAGGCCGGTCGTGGCGGCGATCAACAGGAAGGGGGCGACGAGCACCCCGGCGTAGAAGTGCAGCCGCAGCACCAGGGGTCGCAGCGGCGACCAGAGGGCGCGTTTCGCGGAGGGGGCGGCGGATTGCGGGGACGATTCCGGGGACTCGTCCGTGGCGGTGGCGGGAGCGGTGGACATCGGCTGGCTTCTCCGGTGGGGCAGGGGACGGGCCGGACTCGGCCGTTGCGCTCCAGAGGTCGGTGGGCCGGGGCGATGAGTTCCCAGGGCTGCGCGTGGCGTGGGTCACGTCGCAGGCCGCCTTTCGTCCTTGCGTTCCATGGCCGGTGCCGTGGCCGTGTGCGGCACGCCCCGCCAGAGAGCCGCCTCGCGCACCGCGACCTCTCTTGGCATGCTGACGCGATGGCATCCCCCAGTGATCCCACGCCCCTCAGCGAGCAGGTGGAGGAACTCCTCTCCCACACCGGCCCGTTGCCGATCGTCGCCGCCGGTGACCCGGTGCTGCGCCGCGCGGCCGAGCCCTTCGAAGGGCAGCTGGACCCGGCGCTCCTGGCCCGCTTCATCGCCGCTCTCCGCGCCACGATGCACGCGGCGCCTGGCGTCGGGCTGGCCGCACCCCAGGTCGGCGTACCACTGCGCCTCGCGGTCATCGAGGACCCGGCGCCGGTTCCGGACGAGATCCGCGAGGTGCGCGGCCGAGTGCCGCTGCCCTTCCGTGTCCTGGTCAATCCGACGTACGAGCCCGTGGGCGCCGCCCGCTCAGCGTTCTTCGAGGGCTGTCTGAGCGTGCCGGGCTGGCAGGCGGTGGTGGCCCGGCCCCTCCAGGTACGCCTCCGAGCCCTCGATGAACACGGCCGACCCGTGGACGAGTTGTTCACCGGCTGGCCGGCCCGCATCGTCCAGCACGAGACGGACCATCTGAACGGCACCCTCTACGTGGACCGCGCCGAACTCCGTTCCCTGTCCACGAACCAGGCGGCGGCGGAGCGGTGGGCCCAGCCGACGCCGAAGCAGGCGGCCGAGGAACTCGGTTTCGAACTGACCGAGGAGACCTGAACCAAGGCAGCGCATACGCCCCAACCACCGCCGACCAAGCGGGACCGGTGAATTCCGGTGCAGGTCCGGCCGCGCCCTGAAGGGGCGCGGGGCGGTATCGATCTGCGGCTCCGCCGCGATGGGGTCCCCCCGCTCATGGGGGTCCCCCGCTCATGGGGGTCCCCCCGCTCATGGGGGTCCCCCGCTCATGGGGGTCCCCCGCTCATGGGGGTCCCCCGCTCGAGCGAAGCCGAGAGTGGGGGAGAAGCCGAGAGTGGGGGAGCGACCAGCCACAACCGACCCGCAGACAAACCGCGCGCCCCAGCGGAGCGCTACGCGTCCCGGTACGCCTCCAGCAGCCGCAGCCACACCTCGCTCACCGTCGGATACGACGGCACCGCATGCCACAACCGGCTCACCGGGACCTCACCCGCGACCGCGATCGTGGCGGAGTGGATCAGTTCGCCGACGCCGGGACCGGCGAAGGTGACGCCGCGGAGGATTTCGGCGTCGAGGTCGACGACCATGCGGGCGCGACCGCGGTAGCCGTCGGCGTAGAGGCCCGCGCCGGCGACCGTGGACAGGTCGACGTCGACCGCGCGGACGCGGTGGCCCGCCTGTTCCGCCTCGGCGAGGGAGAGACCGACCGAGGCGGCCTCCGGGTCGGTGAAGACGACCTGGGGTACGGCCGCGTGATCTGCGGTCGCGGAGTGGGCGCCCCAGGGGTCGCTCTCCAGGAGGGGTACACCGGCCGCGCGGGCGGCGATGGCGGCGCCCGCGATACGGGCCTGGTACTTGCCCTGATGTGTGAGCAGGGCCCGGTGGTTGACATCGCCGACCGCGTACAGCCATTCGCTGCCTGTGACCCGGCAGCTGTCGTCGACGGTGAGCCAGGAGCCGGGCTCCAGGCCGATCGTGTCGAGGCCGAGGTCGTCGGTGCGCGGGGCGCGGCCGGTGGCGAAGAGGATCTCGTCGGCCTCGATGCGGTCGCCCTTGTCCGTGGTGACCACGACTGTCGAACCGTTCCGTGTCACCGATTCGACCGACGTGCCGGTGCGGACGTCCGCACCCGCCTCCGCGAGCGCCTCGGCGACCAGTTCCCCGGCGAAGGGCTCCATGCGGGGCAGCAGGCCCTTGCCCCGGACGAGGACCGTGACCTGGGAGCCGAGGGCCTGCCAGGCGGTGGCCATCTCGGTGCCGACGACCCCGCCGCCCACCACCACGAGGCGGCCCGGCACGGCGGACGCGCTGGTGGCCTCACGGCTGGTCCACGCTTTGACCTCGGCGATTCCCGGCAGGTCGGGCAGGACGGCGCGGCTGCCGGTGCAGACGGCCACGGCGTGCCGGGCGGTGAGCACGTGCCGCTCCCCGTCGGGTCCGTCGACCGTGACCCGGCGGGCGCCGTCGAGCCGGCCGTGCCCGCGGTAGAGGACGGCTCCGATGCCGTCGAGCCATCCGACCTGGCCGTCGTCCTTCCAGTGGGAGGTGTAGTAGTCGCGGTGGGCGAGGACCGCGGTGGCGTCGAGGGGGCCCTGCACGGACTGGCGCAGGCCCGGCACGCGGCGCGCGTCCGCACGGGCGATGACCGGGCGCAGCAGTGCCTTGCTTGGCATGCAGGCCCAGTACGAGCACTCTCCGCCGACCAGTTCGCTCTCCACGACCGCGGTGGAGAGGCCGGCCGCGCGGGCGCGGTCGGCGACGTTCTCCCCCACGGGCCCGGCCCCGAGCACCACGATGTCGTATGCGATGGATTCCGATTCCGTCATGGGGTCAGTCTGGTGGTTGGTGTGGGCCGTGGCCACACGGGTACGTGCGCGGAATACGCCGCCGATCGGCGCCGTTGTGCACAGCGGCTACGCCCCGACCCCAGGAAGAGGGATTCAACGCCATGAGCAGCACCGTGGAGCTCACCAAGGACAACTTCGACCAGTTGGTCATGGACAACGAATTCGTCCTGATCGACTTCTGGGCGTCCTGGTGCGGCCCGTGCCGGCAGTTCGCCCCGGTCTACGAGAAGGCGGCGGAGGCCAACCCCGACCTGGTCTTCGGCAAGGTCGACACGGAGGCGCAGCCGGAGCTGGCCGCGGCCTTCAACATCCAGTCGATTCCGACGCTGATGATCGTCCGTGACCAGGTGGCGATCTTCGCCCAGCCCGGGGCGCTCCCCGAGGCCGCTCTGACGGACGTCATCGGGCAGGCCCGGAAGCTGGACATGGACGAGGTACGCAAGTCCGTCGCGGAGCAGCAGGCCGCCGAGCAGCAGGCCGAGTAACCGCCACATCCCCGTGCACCGGCGCCCACCTCGGGTCGGAGAAGGCCTCCGGATCGGCCTCGCGCCGAACCGGGCGCCGGTGCCGGAGGCGGCGATCGGTGAATCAGTGATCACCGAGGGGGCTCACGGCGGGAGCGGAAGTCCCGTGTAGTTCACGGCCAGTTCGGCGGCCGCCGCGCGGGATGCCGTGATCCGGCGCAGCCGCGCGAGCTGCATCCGGTCCTCGAAGGCGTCCCCGTCCGGCTGGGCGTGCAGCATCCTGGTCATGTCGTACGAGAAACGCGTGGCCTGCCAGACCCGGTCGAGGCACAACTCCGAGTACCGGTCGAGAAGTTGATCCGATCCGGAGCGGTGGAGCTCGGCGAAGCCGCGGGCCAGGACACGGACGTCGGACACGGCCAGGTTCAGTCCCTTGGCGCCCGTCGGCGGCACGATGTGCGCGGCGTCCCCCGCCAGGAAGAGCCGTCCGTGGCGCATCGGCTCGTGGACGTGACTCCGCATCGACGTCACGGACTTGGCGGTGATCGGTCCGCGCTCCAGCCGCCAGTCGCCGTCGATCGCGAAGCGTGCGTCGAGCTCGTCCCAGATGCGCTCGTCGGGCCAGTCGTCCGGGTCGGTGCCGTTCGGAACCTGCAGATACAACCGCGACACGGAGGTCGAGCGCATGCTGTGCAGCGCGAAGCCTCCCTTGCCGCGCGCGTAGATCAACTCCTCGCAGGAGGGCGGCACATCGGCCAGGATCCCGAGCCAGGAGTAGGGGTAGTCGTGCTCGTACGTACGGCTCACCGCGGCCGGGATCGTGTCGCGGGCGATGCCGTGGAAACCGTCGCAGCCGACCACGTAGTCGCAGGTGAGGGTCTGTTCGCGGCCCTCGTGCACAAAGCGTACGACTGGTGTGTCGCCCCCCGGTTCCTCGACCGCGTTCTCGATGGCGAGGGCCTCGGCCTCGAAGAACAGGGGTGGTCCGTCGGCGAGTTGGAGTGCGACGAGGTCCTTCACGATCTCCGTCTGGGCGTAGATCGTCACGGTGCGGCCGCCGGTGAGCACCGGGAAGTCGATGTGGTGGCGCTCGCGGTCGAAGCGCAGCTCGATGCCGTGGTGGACCAGGCCCTCGGTCTCCAGCCGGTCGGCGGCACCGCATTCGCGCAGCGCGTCCACCGTGCCCTGCTCCAGCATTCCGGCGCGCTGCCGCTGCTCGACGTACGCGCGGGTCCTGCTCTCCAGGACGACGCAGTCGATCCCGGCCCGGTGCAGTAACCGGGCCAGCAACAGACCGGCGGGGCCACCCCCGATGATGCCGACCGTCGTCCGCATGTCGCGCCTCCCAGGTGTTCAGCTCGATTCTCGGTGCACGACCCTCGCTCCCAGCACCTCGTGCTCCTCCGTCGCGACGGCGGGCTCGCGCACCGCGCGGTCGACCAGCTCGGCGAGCTCCCGTCCGGACGGGAGCTCCAGGTGGACGGTGCTCAGACGGGGGCGCAGCAGCCGGCCGAACATCAGGTCGTCGGCGCCGATGACGGCCGTGTCGTCCGGGATGCCGATGCCCTCGTCCTGAAAGGCCCGCATCAACAGCATCGCGTACTCGTCGTTGTACGCGAACACGGAGTCCAGGCCCAGGGACGGCCAGCGCGCCGCGAGCTGCGCCGCCGCTTCCTCGTCGTAGGCCAGCGGCAGCTCGGTCACCGACGCGTCCGTGCCGTCCACGGCGCGGCAGACACCCTCGAGACGAGGCTTGGAATAGACCTCGAGACCGGCCTCCTGGGGCACCACGACGCCGATGCGCCGACGGCCCCGGGCCACCAGGTGCATGCCGGCGCTGTGGCCGACCCGCTCGTGGTCCATGAGCAGTGCGTGCGCGCCCTCGACGCTTTCGGGGCCGAGCGTGAGG
>NZ_JBQQCG010000167.1:0-8453 GCF_052245575.1 Streptomyces sp. 2A115
ACAACACCAGGCGGCTACACAGCGTGTGCGGATTCAAAAGCCCGATCGACTACGAACGCGACTACCGGGCCACCCTCGCCGAGGGACTGGCCGCATAGACCGTCTCCACGCTGCGAGGGGATTGACAGTTTGCCATTGAAGTTGGACCGACTCGGCGTGACGTCTCTGCTTCAGCGGATCGCCAGATCACCACGCTCCGTCAACTTGCCAGAACGAAGCCGGCTGGCGCCTCGCTACCTTCTGTTATGGGATGTGGAGGGCGGTGAAATCGTCGGCCAAGCCGGGGAGGGTCAGCAGCGGTCGCGGAAGGTGTCGCAGCAACGCGGCCAGCAGCTTGTAGCGCAGGCTCGGGACGCAGGTGACGGGAGGACGATGCCGGTGGATGGCCTACACCGCCTGCTCTGCGACGTAGGGCGACGCGAGAGTCAGAGGATCCGTTCGTTTCCTCGGCCGAGCATCGCGGGCAGTGCGGCGTGCAGCAGCCTTGTGGGTGCGACGACGTTGAGCATCAGCATGCGCTGCTCGTCGGCCCAAGAGGTGTGCTCGAAGGACGTGCCCAGGCCCGCGCCGGCGTTGTTGACCAGGATGTCGGCGCCGGGCACCGCGTCGGCCACCCGTTCGAGATCGGCTTCGACGGTCAGATCGGCAGGCAGAGCGCGGGCTGTCACCCCGTGGTCGCTCGCGAGGCCGGCGGCGAGCCGGTCGAGGGCCTCGGCGCTGCGCGCGACGAGGACGAGGTCGTGGCCGCGTCTGGCGAGCGCGCGGGCGATGTCCGCGCCGATACCGTAACTGGCGCCGGTAACCAGGGCACTTGACATGTATCTCTCCCTAGTTGTGTGTGCGCATCGCGCCGGGCCGGGTGGCATCATGGCTGGATTCTGGCACCCGACCCGGCGCACCGTCGTTGACAACCGCTTCGTGCCACATGCGCTCCACGGCCCCCGCCCACAGGGCGGCGAGATCTCCGACATCCTCCAGGGCGCGGTCGATCGTGACGCTGGCGACGACGTTGTCCCCGTAGGCGACGAACGACATTCCGAAGGCGTGGTCTCCGTAGAGAAACTGTGTCACTACCACCGTCCGGATGGGGTCCGTCCCCATCGCCAGCCGTCCTGGAATGCGCAATAGCCCGGACGTGTCCAGGCCGTTCCGCACATGGGCGCTTTGCTGAAGGACGCGGTAGACCAGCCACTCCGGCAGGCGCAACTGCGTCCGCAAGGCCCGCCGCATCTCCTCGGTCTTGGCCGGTGCGGTCGCACGGGCGATGGCGGCGACACGGGCTGTCGGGGAGTCCTCCCAGAACGACAACGGGACACGGACGGCAGAGATCCTGTTGCCCACCATGAACCGTTCCCCCGGTTCACGGAGACTGACAGGCAGGCTCACAAACAGGTCACGCCCACGCTGGTGAGGTGCGATCCAGCTCTCCGGTAGCCACCCGCGCATGGCATCTCCCAGGGCGGCCAGGCAGATGTCGTTCGAGCTGGCTCCCCTCGCGCGCCCTGTCTCGCGCAGCCATGACAGGGGCACGGCTGCCGACTGAACCCGGGCCTCGCGGCTCAGAGGACCCTGCGGCGACCAGCGCAGCGTGTGCCGCAGAGCCTTCACCTCGTCTGCCAGGTTCCGGGTGATGGCCCGAGCCGGGATCCGCTGCCACCAGGACTTAGCCGCGGCCGGCCTGCCTGCGGCAGAGGGCGGGGAGACGGGCGGTTCCGTGCCAAAGAGCGCTGTCAGGGCGTCCATCATTGCCTGCCCGTCCTGGCCGGCGTGGTGGGAGCGGTAGAACAGTGCGTACTCGCCGTCGGAGTAGCCGTGAACCAGCCAGATCCCCCAGCGCGGCGACTGCGCCGGCATGGGGAGATAAAGGAGGCGCTCCACGGTCTCGTCGAGGCTCGCGCCTTCGGGGATACGGACCACATGCACGTGGTCATGAGGATCGAAGGCGGGGGTTGCCTCCCACAGCGTGCGCCGTCCCCGCTGGGTGACCCGCCACGCGAGTGTCGGCATCCGCTCGATGCGGCTGGCGACCTGTTCCCTCACCTGGTGCACATTCGGAGACGTGCCCGTCACATGCATGACCAAGCCGAAGTACGGGCGGAAATCGGGCTGCTCCCTCTCGTACCTGAGGAAGCAGCCGTCAACCACGTTCGGACGGTGGATCATCGTGTGGCCTCCAGAGGGCAGAGTGGGGGCTGACGACCGAGCCCCCGCACGCACGCAGGCTGGTACGTCTACGTCAGCCAGGACTGCGCAGCGCTAACTGTCTGCCAGAGGCAAAGGTCACGTCCGGCCGACTGATGTGCGGCGGCCTCGGCCAGCGGAGCCGGAAATCACCAATGGCCCGCGACCTCGTGCGTGTGAAGCCATTCCGGGGGCCGTGACGTGCCCGGGGGCACCGCGTTGATCGAGCAGTGGACCTCCCCAAGCCGGCAGGGCGCTCGGCGCCGTGACGGCCCCCTTTTACGAGCAGAAGGATCCTTATGCGAAGCGATTCCGGCCGCGTGCACACGCGACTGGGCGCAGCACGTGAGACGACAGCAAGGTCGACCCCCTACACGATGACGACCCTCCCAGGAGCTCTGCCCCTGCTCGGGCACGTTCCCCGGTTCGCTCGTAACCCGCTCGATTTCCTGGCGTCGCTCTCCACCCACGGTGACCTCGTGCGGATCAAGCTCGGACCACACACGGCGTACGCGGTATGCCACCCCACCCTGGTCCACGAACTCTTGGTGGCGGACCGCACATTCGACAAGGGCGGCCCGGTCTACGACAAGCTCCGGGAGTTCGGGGGGAACGGCCTCGGCACCTGCCCCGCGGCAGAACATCGCCGTCAGCGCCGGATGATCCAGCCTGTCTTCCACCGCGACCGGATGCCCGACCACGCCCAGGTGATGTGCCAGGAGATCGCCGCGCTCACCACGCCGTGGCACCACGGTCAGACTCTCGACGTGCCCGCCGAAATGCACCATCTCACCACTGCGGTGACCGTCCGGTGCCTCTTCGACGCCGGGACGGACAGGGCCGGCTTCCCCACGTTGTCGTCGAGTTTCGGCGCTCTCACGACCGGCTTCACCAGACGATTGATGTGGCCGGTGCCAGCGGTCCACCGCCTTCCGACGCCCGCCAACCGCCGCTTCGAACGGGCGCGACTCCACGTGCACCGGGTCACGGATGCCCTGATCTCCGACCGCCGGGCCGCCGGGGCAGATGACGACAATCTGATGTCCGTGCTGATTGGTCCCGATGCGGACGGGGTATCGCTGAGCGACACCGAAGTGCACGACCAGGTCCTCGCGTTCCTCCTCGCCGGTGTGGAGAGCGCAGCCAACGCCCTGTCGTGGGCCTGGCACCTGATCGGCACGCACCCCGACGTCCAGACGCGGCTTCACGCCGAGGTCGACACGGTGCTCGCCGGCCGTCCCGCCCGGCTGACCGATATGGAGTCCCTCGAACTGTCCGGCCGGATCGTCACCGAGACCCTTCGCCTGTATCCCCCGGACTCGCTGTCGACCCGGACCACCTCCACCGACGCCGTACTCGGCGGGCACCCTCTGCCGGCCGGTGCGAGCGTCATCTACAGCCCCTACCAGCTCCATCGGCGCGCCGACCTCTACCCCGACCCCGACCGCTTCGACCCCGATCGCTGGCAGGACATCGACAGACCACCGCCCGGTACCTGGGTGCCGTTCGGGGGAGGCCCGCGCAAATGCATCGCTGACTCCTTCTCCAACATCCTGGCGACGCTCACGCTCGCCACCGTTGCGGCCCGGTGGCAACTGTGTCCCATCCCGGGCCGAACCGTCCGCCCAGGCGGCCACGCATTCGTCGTACCCAAAGGACTCTCCATGCGGCTGCACCGACGTCCGCGGGTCTGTCTGACGAGCGGCTCTGTTGCGTAGTCGGTGGTGACGGTGCGTTCTCCCTATTGCAGGAGGATGCGGTGACGGAGGAGGCCCAATCCTGCTCGGCCGTGCATCTGCCGCATGATCTTCTTGGTCCGGGTATTGACGCCCTGGTCCGGCCGTTGCGGCCGGGTGAGGCCGGTGTTCACGGCGGCGCGGTCGAGTTCGAGGCGGTTCGCAGTTCTCCTGCTGGCGGCGGTGGATCTCCTCCTCTGCGGGTGGTGTGTTCGCCCTGGACCTCGGGGCCTGCTATGTCGCCTCAGGGCAGTGTCCTGACCGATGCCCTGTCCCGGGTCTGCGCCACGGACGACCGGACCACACGGGCGCCGCCTGTTACCTTCTGCAGCCCTGCAAAGCCAGACGAGGGATCGGAACCACGCTCCCGAAGACGATGCCCGAGTGGTTCCACACGGCGTACGTGCGGCGCATCCCCAGCCAGGCCCCGCAAGCCAACGCCTTCAGCGGGGAAAACGTCCTCGCCATGAATGGTCCCGAAGCGCGGGACTTCGCACTTGACGCGATCCCCGGCGTCATCCACGACGTCGCCGCCGCAGCGGGCATCACCGTAAGCACGGTCGACTTCGTCGCACCCACCAGGCCAACCCGCGACTGATCCCGAAGATCCTCCAACGCGTCGGGGTGCCGACCGACAAAACGCTGGTGACCGCTGCCCTCGTACTGTGGGAGGCACTGAAGCAGGAACGGATCCGCCCAGGCAGCATTGTCCCGGCTGTAGCCTTTGGCTCGAGGCTCAGCATGGGCGGAACCGTCATCCGCTGGTGCGGAGACGACGACTTCCGTTCCACCCAGCACACAGCCTTCGCTGCCGCACCAGCCCGGTTCCAAGACCGGGCAGGACGGTGAGCCCCCCTGATAGACGACGACCCGCAGTGGGTGGTCCCACTAGAGCGCGAGCAGCGAGACGGTCATCGCGCACTCGCCGCGACGACCTCGTCGGTGTCGGCAGGCGGGCGAGGTGAGGCGAGCGGGGCGGCAGCAGGAATGAGGCCCAGGCGGCGACCGGCGGCGGCGAATGCGTCGAGGATATGGGTGATGTGCTCGTCGGTGTGGGTGGCCTGCAGGGACAAGCGGATCAGAGCTTGGCCTTCTGGTACAGCGGGAGCGCCAAACATGCTGGTGAATACGCCCTCCTGCAGGACCTCCTGCCACATCCGCCCGCACAGATCGTTCCCCCCGATATGCACAGGGACGATCGGGGAGAACGACCCTCCGATGTCGAAGCCGAGCGTCCGCAACCCACAGTGCACCCGCCGCGACAGCTCGAATACGCGCGTGCGCCGCTCCGGCTCGCTCACGATGATGTCCAGAGCCGCAATGGCAGCGGCGACGGATGCGGGTGGCAGCGACGCGCTGAAGATCGCCGACCGTGCGGTGTAGCGCAGGAATTGGATGACGGCGGCCGGGCCGGCGATCACGCCGCCGACCGAGCCGAAGCATTTGGAGAAGGTGCCGGTGTAGAGGTCGACCGCGTTCGGCAGGCTGAAATGCTCGGCAACGCCCCGCCCCCCGGCGCCCAACAGCCCGATGTCGTGGGCGCCATCGACCACCAGCCGGGCCTCAAAGCGTCTGGCGAGCTCGGCGAGTTCGGGCAGGCGGCACAGGTCACCCTCCACGGAAAAGAGCCCGTCGGTGACGATGGCTTTGGCGGCGTCAGGGTCGGCGGCGGCGAGTTTGTGCTCCAGATGCTCCATGTCGGAGTGCCGGTACGGGCGTCGATCGGCCCATCCGGCCCGGATGGCGTCGACCAGCGAGGCATGGTTGGACATGTCGCTGAAGACAATGTCCCCCCTGCCGAACAGCGGGGTGAGGGCCAGGTTCGCCTGGAAACCCGTCGTTGTGACCAGTGCCGCCTCACAACCGAGGAACGTGGCCAGCCGGGCTTCCAACTCCTCGTGCAGCGGCAGCGTCCCTCCGATCAGCCGACTTCCGGAACACGAGGCGCCGTACCGCGCAATAGCCTGGGAGGCCGCCGCCGCGACACGCGGGTCACCCGCCAGACCCAAATAGTCGTTGCAAGCGGCCATGACCACGCGAACCCCGTCGAGCGAGGCCTCCCCGTCCCTGGCCTCCACTGCCTGGTACAGCGGCCGGGGCCCGGCGCCCGTAATGACCCGGATTACGGGCGAGACCTGCTTGGCGAAGATGTCCGCCATCGGTGTTCTCCTCAAAACGCCTCGTACGCCACTGCCCGCCAGGGCCCTGGGCTGGGGCGACGGCGCTCGGTGGGCAATGGTGAGCCCCCCCAGCGGCGCGAGTCCTCCCAAGGCACCGTCATCGAGGGGACTAACGGCGGCGTGCGGTCACGGTTACTTACTTGGGTGCGGTTCCTTTCGAGGGACAGCTGAGCTGGGAAGACGCTGATTGACGTGTGGGCGGTGTAGTCGTACTTCTACCGTGGCGAGGTGGAGGTGGGGCGCGATGGTGTCGTTGCCGGAAGAGCTTCAGGCGCGGGAGGCCGCGGCTCGACAGCGGGTGGAAGAACTCCAGGCCGAAGCTGCGGAGTTGGCCGTCCGGCTGGAGAAGGCCCGGGAGGATCTGTCGCGGTTGGAGATCACGCGGGAGACCGTTGCGCAGGTGCTGGCGGAGTTGTCGGCCGTCCAGGCAGCGCCGGAAGCGGCGCTGTCACGTTGGCTGATGACGTGGGATGATCTCCGGGTTGATCATGCCGGAGGGGCGTTTGTGATGAACAGGTCGCCGTCGTACAAAGGGCACCGGTACCCGGTCGAGATCATCTCCCACTGCGTACGGCTGTACCACCGCTTCCCGCTCAGCTTCCGCGAAGTCGAAGAGCTCATGCTCGAGCGCGGTGTCGTCGTGTCCTACGAGACCGTCCGCCGCTGGTGTCTGAAGTTCGCGCAGACCTACGCCAGCGCACTGCGCCGTCGGCAGCCCCGGCCCGGCGACAAGTGGCACCTCGACGAGGTCTTCATCAAGATCAATGGCGAACGTCGGTACCTGTGGTTCAATGCCGGAAAGTTATGATTCGTTCTGGTTTGTCAAGCAGCTCTGCGGGTCGGCGTGTTCGTGGCGGCGAGCGGCCTCGTGGGGGTGGCCGGCACTGGCTGTTCGGGTAGTCGGTAGGTTGCGGGCGCGGACCTGCGACGTTAAACGCCAAGCTAAGGCAAAGGCAGGGGCCAGGAAGCGTTACGACCGTGACGCTTCCTGGCCCCGTTCGACTACCTGGCTGGTGGCCCACCGTGCCTTTGGTTCGGACATCGTCGTCACAGCCGAGGGGCGGTGCGCTACCGCTTCGCGCCGGTCAGGTTCGCGCCGGTCAGGTCCGCGTCGGTCAGGTCCGCGTCGGTCAGGTCCGCGTCGCGCAGGTTCGCGTGGGTCAGGTCCGCGTAGCGCAGGTCCGCGCTGGTCAGGTCCGCGTCGCGCAGGCTCGCCTCGGTCAGGCGCGCGCCGGTCAGATCCGCGTCGGTCAGGTCCGCGTAGCGCAGGTCCGCCCTGCCCAGGAAGGCGCCGTACAGGTCGGCGCCGAGCAGGTCCGCGTCGCGCAGGTTCGCGTCGCGCAGGTTCGCGCTGAGGTCCGCACCAATCAGATACGCCCTGTTCAGGTTCGCGTCGGTCAGGTTCGCGCCGCGCAGGTTCGCGTCGCGCAGGTTCGCGCCGGTCAGGTCTGCGTCGGTCAGATCCGCGTCGGTCAGGTCCGCGTCGGTCAGGTCCGCGTTGCGCAGGTCCGTGCCGTGGAGGTCGACGTGGGCAGGGTCGTCGTGGTCACTGTTGCGGGTGGCGAGTGCTGTGGCAGCGGCCTGGATGTCGCTGTCGAGTTCTCTGCCGGGGGCGGGCTTCTTGGGCTTGGCCGCGTGGCTGCGGATGTAGGTGGACAGGACGTTGACGATGGCGGGCTGGTCGCGGGAGGAGTCCTCCATGATGCGCTGCAGGGCGTAGATGCCGCCGAGGCGGACTTCGAGGGAGTCATCTCCGATGTTGCCGACGGCGGCGTTGTACCGGTCGGTGACCTGTCCTTCGCGGGTGAGGGCGTGCTCGTTATTCACCTGCTGGATCGACAGCCAGGTGAAGGCGATTACGGCGAGGGTGCCCAGGGCGGCCAGGGTGCCGGAGGCCTGCTGGATTCGCGTCCACCGGTCCGCTGGTGCGGGGACGGCCGGTTGCCCGGCCTCCCGGGAGGTACGGGTGCGGCAGCGCGGGGCGCGGGAGCCGATCGGAACGGCAGCGCGGCGGGGCGTGGTCCGGGTACGGCGGCGGGCGCGGCCGGAGCCGCGGGACGGTGTGGTGGCCATGAAGACGTTGATACGGGCGGCGGGCGGCCGGTGCGTCGGGTGTTGCGAATTCGTAGTGGTGCTCTGGCCAGCGGGGGTCAGCTGGCCGGGAAGTGTGGGCGCGGGACTCGAAAGCGCGGGGGGAGGGCGGCGCGGCGTGCTCCTGCTGGCGACTCCACTAGGGCCTGTGTGACGTCGTGATCAATCAGTTGGCTTCAGCAAGTCGTTGATCCAGATCATGGAGGCGCGGAGGTGGAGGCCGGCGAGGTAGCTCTCGGGTGTCTTGTCGTATCGAGTCGCGATG
>NZ_JBQQCG010000168.1:0-8365 GCF_052245575.1 Streptomyces sp. 2A115
CCGGGCCGGAGGCGATCGCCTGGAGGCACCCCCGGCGGCCGCAGAGGCACCGCGGGCCGCTCATCTCCACCACCAGATGTCCGATCTCGAAAGATCCGCGGCCGAGTCCCGGGCACAGCTCGCCGTTCAGCACGAGACCGCCGCCGACGCCCGTACCCACCCCCAGGTAGAGCAGATCGTCACAACCCGAGCGCCGGGCCTCGGCGAGTGCGCCGAGGTCGCCGTCGTCCGCCCAGGCCACGGCTGCCCCGGGGAAGAGCGCGGGCAGTGCCACACTCAGATCCGTCCCGGTCCACTCCGGTCGGCTCGGCCAGGCGGTGACCCGTCCGGCCGGTCCGACGGTCGCGGGCATCGCGACTCCCACGGCCCGGAAGGACACTCCCAACCTTGTGCCCAACTCGTTCACGAAGTCCGCGAGTTGGGCGAGATCGCCGGCCGCGCTATGCCGTGGGGCCCAAGGGAACGCGGTCTCGTCGACACACTCCGCGTCGGCCTCCACCCGGAAGGCGACCTTGGTGCCCCCGATGTCGACACCGAGGTAGTGGATCTTCTCCATTGCCTCGGTGATCCTCAGCCGCGGGGCACGGACCGGCACAGTGCCAACAGGTCGGCCGGGCGGCGCAGGACGGCGGCCGGCCGGGCGGCGAGCAGTTCGTCCGGGTCGGACACGGCCCACAGCGCGGCGGCCGAGGTCACACCGGCACCATGGGCACTGGCGAGGTCGGTCGGTGCGTCGCCGACCATGATGGCCTGCTCGGCCGGCAGCCCCAGCAGGTCGAGCGCGCGCTGCACGATGTCCGGGGCCGGCTTCGGGTGCGCGACCTCGTCCGATCCGATCACATGGGCGAAGAAGGGAAGCAGACCCAGCTGTTCGAGCAGGGAGCGCGCCCGTGGCCCGCTCTTGCCGGTGGCGACCGCGAGCCGGAGCCCTCGCACCCGCAGTGTCAGCAGCAGCTCGACGATGCCTTCGAAGACCGGCACTCGGTGCGCGAGCCGGTAACTCTCGCGGACGAACGGCTCCTCCATCTCCAACGGCAGACCCATGATCCGCATGATGTCGGGGAAGTAGCGCCCAAGGTGGCGTCGGTACTCCTCGAAGGGCGCGGGCCCCTCACCCACGACCTCCTTGTACGCGAGGGCGAACGCCTCGTTCATCACCGCGAAGCTGTCGACGAGGACTCCGTCCAGGTCGAAGATCACGGCACGCCTGACCGGTGGCAGCGTCTCCGTCACGGTCGCCGATCGCCCTCTCTCCGGGGCTGTCACGCGATCCCCACCACCTTGCTGGCGGGCAGGGAGCGGGCCGACGCGTAGAAGTCCTCGATGACCCGGACGGTCGTCCGGGCCTCGCCGATGGCCCTGCCGCGGTTGCCCGGTTCGGTCAGGATCGCCGCAAGGCCGTCCAGCTGCCGCCGGTACTCGTAGCCGATCGGCTCGTCCGGCACCAGGATCGGTGTGGTGGCGCCTTCACGGGTCAGGGTCAGCTCCGACCCGGGGTGGCGGTTGGGGCTGAAGCCGAAGGTGCACCTCAGCTCGGCGGTCCCGGCGCTGCCCGCCACCTGGATCCGCGACACGTCCAGCGCCTCGTGCGACGCCCAGCCGGCGCGCAAGGAGACGGAGACCCCGTCGTCCCGGACGAAGAAGCCCCAGGCGGTGTCCTCGACGTCTCCGACGGCGTCGGCGACGGGCCCGTCCCGTCGCCATGTCGCGCCCCAGGCACCGCCGTTGACGAAGTCGTTCGACGTCACACCGACGACCTGCGCGAAGCGGGCCGGACCGAGCAGGGACGCGAGCGTGTCGAACAGATGCCAGCCAAGGTCGAACAGCACGCCGCCGCCGGCCTTGCTGCGCTGGGTGAACCAGCCGCCGGCCTGCGGTACACCGCGCGCCCGGACCCAGGACAGGTCGACATGGCGGATCCGGCCCAGGTCCGGCACCAGGCGTGCCAGGGCTTCCACGTCCCCGCGGTAGGGGGCGGCACTGCCCGCGAGCAGCATGCCGCCGCCCCCGCGTTCGGCTGCGGCAAGCGTGTCGGCCTCGTCAGAGGTCAGACACACCGGCTTCTCCAGGAAGACGGAAACGCCTTTCCCGAGCAGGACGCCGGCCACCTCGGCGTGCAGATGGTTGGGTACGGCGACGACGGCGAGGTCCACCGCCCGGGCGGTGAGTGCCTCCACCGACGGGTGCACCGAAGCGCCCGGCACCGCGTCGAACGCGGCACGCGCCGCGGGTTCGGTGTCGACGACAGCCACCACGTCGAAACCGGCGTGTTCTCTCAGCAGGGGAAGCCACAACTCCCGCCCTGCCCAGCCGAGTCCGACGACGGCCACCCTGACGCTCATACGGCGGCCACAGCGTCCGCGACGATCGCGGCCGTCCGGTGCATGTCCTGCTCGGTGGCGAGCAACACGCGGTGGTGCAGCCAGACACAGTCCTGGCTGATGGCCTCCGTGCGGGGGCAGCGCTCGGCGATCTCGTCCGGGGTAGCGTCAGGGGCGTTGATCTCCCAGAAGGCGTCGGTGCGGTAGATCGCGCGGAAGCCCGCGAACGCCGGCAGGCCGGCCGCCACCAGCCGGTCGACCAGGGCGTTGCGGCTCTCCTCCCCGATACCGGGCACCCGGAACATCGCCATGTAGTGCGAGGAGAAGTCGGTGCGCTCGTCACCTCGTTGCGGGACAACGCCGTCGATCGGCGCGAGCAGGCGGCTCAGCAGGGCCCAGCGCTTCTGACGGGTGGTCAACTGTTCGTCCAGACGGCCCAGCTGCACGCGCAGTACCGCTGCCGAGAACTCGTTGAGTCGCAGATTGGAGCCCGCGATCTCATGAAGGTACCGGCGGTCGGCGCGAGGCCGTCCGCAACTGTGCCGCAGGAACGCGGTCTCGTACATCTCCGTGTCCGGAAACAGTACGGCGCCGCCCTCGCCCGCGGTCATCAGCTTGCCGTTCTGGAAACTGAACGCGGCGACGGAGCCGAGCTCGCCGACCCGCTTTCCCCGCCAGCGAGCGCCGTGGGCATGCGCGGCGTCCTGGAGCAGCGGGACGCCCGTGTCGGCGGAGAGCTTCGCCAGCGCGTCCATGTCCGCCATGAAACCCGCCATGTGGACGGGCATGATCACCCGGGTCCGCGGCGTCACCGCTGCCGCGGCCGCCGCCACGTCGAGGGAGTAGGTGTGCTCGTCGACGTCCACGGGAACTGCGACGGCGCCGAGTCGCTGCGCCGCCTGCGAGGAGGAAATGAACGTGAACGCCGGGACGATGACTTCGGATCCCGCACCGACCCCCATGCACTGAAGGGCGAGTTCCAGCGCGTGGGTTCCGTTCGTGACCGCGAGGGCGTGGGCGGCACCGTGGTGCTCGGCGAACTCCCGCTCGAAGGCGTCGACTTCGTTTCCGCCCATCCGCCACCACTGGCCCTGCTCGAGCGCACGGAGAAGGCCTTCCCGCTCGCCCGCGTCATACTGAGGCCACTGGGGGAACTCCGGCGCCTGTGGCACGTTCATGTCTCTCCAAACATGGCTGACTCGGGATCGCGGAAGACGCGCACACTCCGCCCCTGTGCAGCGTCATGTGCAGTGCGAGGAAAAGCTGGACAACAGGTCCAACGTAGAGCGCTGCCGAACGCCCCCGCATCCCTCGGTCCGGTAGTCGCCGCAGTGCTCACTTCAGGCCGAAGAAAGCCTGATAGGAGCCCAGTTGCCCTTCGAGCATGTGAATGCCGTGATGGACCCGGTGTCCCCGTGCGGCTGCCGCACGGAGGAGCCTCGTCTCACGGGGCCGCATGATGATGTCGGCCACCACACTGCCCGGCGGCAAGGAGTCCGGCGAAAAGGGAAGCGGATCGTCCGCACGCAGCCCGAGCGGGGTGGCGTTCACGGCGATGTCGACGTCGCTCAGGCGCGGTCCGGTCAGGGCGACCGTCCGGCCCGGCCAGTGTGCGTCGAGGCGGGCGACCAGCGCGCCGAGTTTCGAGGTGTCCGAGTCGTACACGGACAACCGGGCGACACCGGCCGTCAGCAGCGCGGCGGCGATGGCGCTGCCCGCACCGCCCGCGCCGACGAGCGCCACCTGTTTGCCCAGGGGCTCGTGCCCGGCGCCGACGAGACCTGCCACGAACCCCGAGCCGTCGAAGTTCTCCGCGAGCCAGCCGCCGTCCGCTTCCCGTCGCAGCACGTTCGCACTGCCGACGACGTCCACGGTCGTGCCGCATCGGTCGGCCAGCCGGCGAACGGCCACCTTGTGCGGCACGGTCACGAACATGCCGTCCAGGTTGTCGACGCGTTGCAGGCCACGCACGATGTGCTCCAGGTTCCGCGGCCGGGCGTGCACCGGGACGAGCACCGCGTCGATCCCCAGGCGCGCGAAGAGCGGATTCATCAGTGTGGGTGCCTGGACCTGGGCGATGGGATCCCCCAGGACGGCGTACAGCCGGGTGGTGCCCGTGATGGGCGTGCCGTGCGGATGTCCGGTCATCGCAGCCTCACCTTCTTCTCCGTGACGCTGTCCGCCACCATCTCCGCGACGCAGAAGGCCAGTTCCATCGACTGCTCCGCGTTGAGCCGGGGATCGCAGGCCGTGCGGTAGCGAGCGGGCAGGTCGGCCTCCGAGACTCCCGCGGCACCCCCCACACATTCCGTGACGTCCTCGCCCGTCACCTCGACGTGAATGCCGCCGGGGTGGGTGCCCAGCCGTCGGTGCACTTCGAAGAAGCCGGCGATCTCGTCGGCTATGTGCCGGAACTGGCGAGTCTTGTATCCGTTCGCCGACGTGTAGGTGTTGCCGTGCATCGGATCGCACTGCCAGATCACCTGGTGACCGGAGGCGGCGACCTTCTCCACGATCGGCAGCAGGACATCGCGGACCCGTGTGTGCCCCATCCGGCTCACCAGCGTCAGCCGCCCCGGTTCACCGTGCGGATCGAGCCGCCGCACGTATTCGACCGCCTTCTCCGGGGTCATGCCCGGACCGAGCTTGAGGCCGATCGGGTTGCACAGCAGTTCCGCGAACGCGATGTGCGCGCCGTCGAGCCGGCGGGTGCGCTCGCCGATCCACAGGAAATGCCCCAGCCCGCTGGACGGACGAGGCTCCGGCCCACTGGTGTCCGCCCACAGCAAGGACTGCTCATAGTCGAGCAGCAGCGCCTCGTGACTGACGTAGATCTCGCCATCGTCGCCTTCGCCATCGCTGCCGCTGCCGCTGTCGCCCAGGTGCGTCGCTCGCGCATCGGGCAGGCCGTTTCGGCGGAACGTGCGGACCAGCGCCATCGCGCCCGCCGCGTCGGCGTGGGCCCGCAGCATCCGGTAGGGATCGGGCGTCCGGGCCGCGAGTGTGGGCTCGACGGAGTTCACCAGGTCGCCGCGGTAGACGGGCAGGCCCAGCGCGTCCACGGCCTTGGAACGGGGCTTGGCGTACTGCCCGGCCATTCGGGCGATCTTGACGACGGGCAGTTCGGAGCGACGGGTGAGCACGGCGGCCATGTGCACCAGAGTCCGCAGGTTGGCTCGCTGATGGGCTTCGGTGTTCTCGGCGAAGGTCTCGGCGCAGTCACCCCCCTGGAGCAGGAACGCCTCGCCGCGTGCGACCGCTGCGAGCCGACCGGCCAACCGTGCGGTCTCGGCCGGCGTCACGATCGGCTCGGCCCGGCCCAGCGAAGCCACCACGTCTCTCGCCCGCTCCGGGTCCGGCCAGGCCGGCTGCTGCGCGGCAGGCCTGGCCAGCGCTGCCTCCAGCCTGCCCACCAGCAGGCGCTCCACCGAGGGGCGGTCCACCGGCCGACGGGCGCCGGCCTGATCGTCGTGATCAGCCGGCCACTGCCGAAAGTGCCTCATTTCCTGGCCGTATCGGTCGTGGAGGCTCCGAGCACGGCTTCGCCGACGAGATCGGCGAGGGGTGCTCGGGGCATCCGGTCCAGGGCGTGCGCGACCGCTTCCTGCGGCACGTCGCTCACCAGTTCCGCGCCCTTCGGTCCGTCCAGCACGAACGCGAGTCCGGTGATCGCCTTCTTGTCGTGTCGCATCAGACGCACGAGGGCCGCGGTATCGGCCTCGACGGGCAGGGCGGTGGGCAGACCGTAGTACCGGACGACCTCCCGATGTTCCTCCACCCTGGCCTGATCGATACGGCCCAGTGCACCGGCGAGTACACCCGCGAAAACTGTTCCGACCGCCACCGCCTCACCGTGCCGGAGGGCGAAGTCGGTCGCCCTTTCGAGCGCGTGGCCCAGCGTGTGACCGTAGTTGAGCAGGTGCCGCACTCCGGTGTCCCGCTCGTCCATCTCCACGATCCGGGCCTTGAGCGTCACACTGGCGGCGATCTGTTCCGCCGGCGGCAGTCCACGCAGGTCCGCCGCTCCGATGAAGTGGCACCGGGCGATCTCACCGAGACCGTTCAGCTTCTCCCGCGGGGGCAGGGTCGACAGGTAGTCCGTGTCGCACAGCACCGCGCTGGGCTGCCAGTACGCGCCGACCAGGTTCTTGCCGGCCGGCAGATTCACCGCTGTCTTCCCGCCGACGCTGGCGTCCACCTGGGCGAGCAGCGACGTGGGCAGGTGCACCACGGGCACGCCGCGGTGGTAGAGCGCGGCCGCCAGCCCGACCACATCGGTGGTCGTCCCGCCGCCGCAGGAGACGACGACGTCAGACCTGGTGAGCCCGAACCGTACGAACTCACCGCACAGGGCCTCCACGGTGGCGAGGGTCTTGTCCTGCTCACCGTCACGGGCCGGCAGCAGCAGGGTCTCCACACCGGTGTCGGGTACCCATGACTCCGGCCGGGCCGACACGACGACGGCCCGCCTGGCGCCCAGCCGTCGGACGACCTCGGCGAGCGACGTGCGTACCCCCGGACCGATGAGCACGTCGTACGAATGATCTCTGAGGCGCAGCGGGACGGAGGTCATGGCGTCTCTACCGACCCGCCGCCGTGCGGACGCGCGCCTCGGCCCGTTCCTCGCGGTCGAGCGGATCGGCACCTGCACCTGCACCTGCACCTGCACCGCCGATCGGCATCACGTCAGCCGTGTCCTTCACCATCGGGTTCCCCTTCCGAATTCAGCTGAACTCGCCCGACAGAATGCGGGAGATCAGCTTCCGGTGCTCGCCGTCGTCCGTGATCGTGTGCACTTCTTCGCGACCGTCACGGACCGTCAGATATCGGCGCCCTTTCAGTACGATCTGGCCGTCCTCGAAAGTCCGGCCGCACAGGACGTCCTGACCGTCGTACGCTTTCGTGTCCGCCTCGATCTCCCGGAAGAGGCGGTCCGTTCCCCGCGCGATCGGGCACGCTTCGGACACGTCCGACGCGAACTCCTGGTTGAGATGGTCCTCCAGTTGCTGCCAGTCGCTCCACTGCCGGGCTTTCATCGTGAAGGTGTAGACGACGCTCCACCGGCTGACCCTTCCCCGGCGCTGGAGAGCGAACCCGGACTCGTGGTCGGCCAGCCGGTACTGGCACCCGTACTGGGTCTGCACCGAGTCGGTGACCAGCAGCGGCTCGATGAAGGAGGGGCCCGGGTAGCCGACGTCCACGAGCCATTCAGCACCGTCCAGGGCAACACGGTTGAGCATGTGCTCGACGTCGAGTCCGAAGTTCTCCCGGCCCTCGGCGGTGCTCCCCGCCATCAGCGTGATGTCGTAGCCCAGTTCACTGAGCAGCCGGTGGAACAGCCGGGCCAGCTCGAAACAGGTCCCGCCCTGCCCGTTGACAATGCTCGTCTCGAACAATGCGTTCTCGTCGAGGTCGATGATACGTATGCCGTCTCTGAGATCCTGGCCAGCACCGTTGTACGGAATCGCCATGAGATGCCTCTTGTGCAGTTCGCGCAATGTCGCGATGTCCACACCGGCTTCTCCGCTCCAGCCTATCCGCTGGAGATATTTTCCCACGTCGAACACATCGTCACCCTCTTTCATACCGAGATCGCTACTTGGGCTGTCGCCTGTTTGCCGCACATCAGCTCGTGCAGGTGCGCGGCAAGCACTCCTGGCGTCGGATAGTCGAAGACGAGGCTGGGAGAGAGTTTCCTTTCCGTTGTGTTGCGGAGGCGGTTGCGGAGCTCGATGGCGGTGAGGGAGTCGAAGCCGATCTCGAAGAGCCCTTGGTCCGCGTCGATGTGGTGGGTCGCGGGGTACCCCAGAACGGCGACCACCTGAGCCCGCACCAGGTCGAGCAGGACCTGCGCCTGCTCGGCGGAGGGCAGTCCGGCCAGCCGGTCGGAGAGCTGCCGGTGCTCGTCACCGGTGCCTGCCGCCCGCGCCAGTTGTCGGCCTGCGCGTATCAGGCCACGCAGCAGGTGCGGTACCCCGCCGTCCGCCACAGCGCCGGCCCGCACTCCCCGCAGATCCAGCTTCGCCGGCACCAACAACGCCTGC
>NZ_JBQQCG010000169.1:0-7693 GCF_052245575.1 Streptomyces sp. 2A115
GGGGAACTGCGCGACCAGCCACAAACGACCCGCACCCATCCACGCACCCCCACCGCCCACGCACCCCCCTGCCGAACCGCCGGAGGCTAAGGTGCGAAATGTGATCGACTCCGCCGGTTAACGACACCGGTCTTGCCCAGCCCGGCGGTGAGGCTTACTTTCGGGCTCTACGCTCACCATCTACGGGCGTAGAAGCTCTCTGACGTCCCGTCGAAGGAGCAGCTCATGGCCAACGTCGTACGCGCCGCTCTGGTCCAGGCCACCTGGACCGGCGACACCGCATCCATGGTCGCCAAGCACGAGGAGCACGCCCGCGAGGCGGCCCGTCAGGGCGCGAAAGTCATCGGCTTCCAGGAAGTCTTCAACGCCCCGTACTTCTGCCAGGTCCAGGACCCGGAGCACTACAGCTGGGCGGAGTCCGTGCCCGACGGCCCCACCGTCACCCGCATGAGGGAACTCGCCCGCGAAACCGGCATGGTCATCGTCGTGCCCGTCTTCGAGGTCGAGCAGTCCGGCTTCTACTTCAACACCGCGGCCGTGATCGACGCCGACGGCACCTACCTCGGCAAGTACCGCAAACATCACATTCCCCAGGTCAAGGGATTCTGGGAGAAGTACTACTTCAAACCGGGCAATCTCGGCTGGCCGGTCTTCGACACGGCCGTAGGCAAGGTCGGCGTATACATCTGCTACGACCGTCACTTCCCGGAGGGCTGGCGCCAGCTCGGCCTGAACGGCGCGCAACTCGTCTACAACCCGTCGGCGACCTCCCGCGGCCTCTCCGCCCACCTCTGGCAGCTGGAGCAGCCCGCCGCGGCCGTCGCCAACGAGTACTTCATCGCCGCGATCAACCGCGTCGGCCAGGAGGAGTACGGCGACAACGACTTCTACGGGACGTCGTACTTCGTCGACCCGCGCGGCCAGTTCATCGGCGAGACCGCCAGTGACAAGACGGAGGAACTCGTCGTCCGCGACCTCGACTTCGACCTGATCGAGGAGGTCCGCCAGCAGTGGGCCTTCTACCGGGACCGCCGCCCGGACGCGTACGAAGGGCTGGTGCAGCCGTGACCAAAGACCTGGCCGAGGACCTGCCCAAGGGCCTGTACCAGCGCCACCAGGCCGTCCTCCCCGACTGGCTCGCCGTCTACTACACCGACCCCCTCGAGCTCACCCACGGCGAGGGCCGCCACGTCTGGGACGCCGACGGCAACAAGTACCTCGACTTCTTCGGCGGCATCCTCACCACGATGACCGCGCACGCCCTGCCCGAGGTGACGAAGGCGGTCACCGAGCAGGCCGGCCGGATCATCCACTCCTCGACGCTGTACCTCAACCGGCCGATGGTCGAGCTCGCCGAGCGGATCGCCAAGCTGTCGGGCATCCCGGACGCGCGCGTGTTCTTCACGACCTCGGGCACGGAGGCCAACGACACCGCGCTCCTCCTCGCCACCGCGTACCGCCGCAGCAACCAGATCCTGGCGATGCGCAACAGCTACCACGGCCGCTCGTTCACCTCGGTCGGCATCACCGGAAACAAGGGCTGGTCGCCGACCAGCCTCTCGCCCCTCCAGACCCTGTACGTGCACGGCGGCGTCCGCACCCGCGGCCCGTACGCCGACCTCAGCGACGCCGACTTCATCGCGGCCTGTGTCGCCGACCTGGAGGACCTGCTCGGCCACGTCCGCCCGCCCGCGGCCCTGATCGCCGAACCCGTCCAGGGTGTCGGCGGCTTCACCTCACCGCCGGACGGCCTGTACGCGGCATTCCGCGAGGTCCTCCAGGAGCGCGGCATCCTGTGGATCGCCGACGAGGTGCAGACCGGCTGGGGCAGGACCGGCGATCACTTCTGGGGCTGGCAGGCACACGACCAGAACGGCCCGCCCGACATCCTCACCTTCGCCAAGGGCATCGGCAACGGTATGTCCATCGGCGGAGTCGTCGCCCGCGCCGAGATCATGAACTGCCTCGACTCCAACTCCATCTCGACCTTCGGCGGCACCCAGATCACCATGGCCGCGGGCCTCGCCAACCTCACATACCTCCTGGAACACGACCTCCAGGGCAACGCCCGCCGCGTCGGCGGCCTCCTCATCGAGCGGTTGCGGGCCATCGCCGCCCAACTGCCGGGCGTACGGGAGGTGCGCGGCCGGGGACTCATGATCGGCGTCGAGCTGGTGAAGCCCGGCACCGACCAGGCCGACCCGGACGCGGCGGCCGCCGTGCTCGAAGCGGCCCGCGGGGAAGGCCTGCTGATCGGCAAGGGCGGCGGTCACAACACCAGCGTCCTGCGCATCGCCCCACCGCTGTCACTCACCGTCGCGGAGGCCGAGGAGGGCGCCGCGATCCTCGAGCGTGCTCTGAGGAGCATTCAGTAACGCGAGATTGAAGGTACGCCCGTGGTGACCACCACCGCCTTGGAACCCGCTCTGTCGGTCCGTCAGGTCCTGGCTCTGGAGCGGGTGCTCGCCGGAGAGCCCGAGGTGGTGGCCGGTGCGAGCCAGCTCGACCGGGCCGTGCGCTGGGTGCACGTCGCCGAGGCGGCCGACGTCGGCGTGATGCTCAGCGGCGGCGAGATGGTGCTCACCACGGGCGTGCTGCTCGCGGGTGACCCGGAGGCGCAGGCCGAGTACATCCGCTCGCTGCACCGCGCGGAGGCCTCGGCCGTCGTCCTCGGACTCGGCCGGGCCTTCCCCACGCCGCCCGACGTGATGCGCCGCGTGGCCGAGCGATGCGGGCTGCCGATGGTGGTCCTGCACCGTCCCTTTCCCTTCGCCGAACTCACCGAAGAGGTCCAATCCCGGCTCGTACAAAGGAAGTTCGCGGCCGTCAGCCTCTCGGAAGCCGTACGGACCGCGCTGACCGGGCTCATCACCGCGGGCGCCCCGCTGCAACGGCTGCTCGACGAGATCGCCGGCCACAGCGCCTGCCCCGTCGTCGTCACCAACGTCGCCCACCGCGTTCTCGCGACGGCGGGGGAGCGGTCCGCGGTCGACGACGTGCTGCGCGACTGGGAACGCATCGCACGGCAGGCCGGCGGCAGCGAGGGCGACGGCTGGGTCCGCGCCGAGCTGGGCGGGCGCGGCGAGCGCTGGGGCCGCATCGTGCTGTGCGGCTACCGCGGCGACGCCGCCACCGGACGGCTGCTCGCCGACCGCGCCGCCGAGGCCCTGATCCTGCACCGCATGCTCGGCGGCAGCTCCGCGCACTCCTGGGAGGAGCAGTCCGCGCAGGGCCTGCTCACCGACCTCGCCTCCGGAGTCGTACCGGCCCGGCAGCTGCTGCCCCGGGCCCGGGCGGCCGGGCTACCGGTCAACCGGCGGACGTTCGTGCCCTTGGTCGTACGGGACGGAGAACCGGCTCAACTCGTCCGCGTACTGCGCCTGTTGGGACTCCCAGGACTCGTCGCCGAACTGGCCGAAGGGGCGACCGCCGTACTGCTGAGCCTGGCGCGGGACCAGGACGCGGAGGCCCTCGCCGCCCACTTCGCCACCCGGCTGCGTACGGAATCGGGGATCGGCAAGGCGGTCGTCGCCGCCGCGGATCCGCGGACCGTGTGGGACGACGTCCCCGCCGGTCTGCGCGAGGCCCAGCACGTGGCCGACGCCGTCGCCGAGAGCCCCACCGACCTGGACCTGCCGGTGGTGGTTCGGCTGCGGGACGTACATCTGCGGGGCCTGATACGCCTCCTGCGGGACGACCCCCACGTCCAGTCCTTCGCGGAGCGGGAGCTGGACGGGCTGCTGTGCGGGGCGGACGCGGAGTCGGATCTGCTGCCGGTGTTGCGGACGTATCTCGCGACCGGCCGCAACAAGTCGCGTACCGCGCAGCTCCACCACGTCTCCCGACCCGCGCTGTACCGGCGCCTGGAGGCGATAGAGGGGCGGCTCGGCGTCGATCTCGACGACTTCGAGCAGGCCGCGTCCATACACATCGCGCTCCTCGCACACGACGCGCAACAAGGCTGAGACACTCGGCCGCGCAACAGGACCGAAACACGGGAAGACCTGGGAAAACGGTGGTGAAACATGGGTCGACGCAAGGGTGACACCGTGGAACGCCACGCACCTGTAGACGTGACACGCTGCAACTCAATCCAGCTCTCCGGACTTTCTAGGCTCGCCGCACACCGAGCGACCGGAGGTCCCGATGAGCAGAGTGATCCGCGCCGCCGTCTTCCAGACTGCCTGGACGGGCGACAAGGAATCGATGATCCAGGTCCACGAGCAGGCGGCCCGCGACGCGGCCGCGCAGGGTGCTCAGGTCCTGTGCTTCCAGGAACTGTTCTACGGGCCCTACTTCTGCCAGGTCCAGGACAAGGCGTTCTACGAGTACGCCGAGCAGATCCCCGAGGGCCCGATCGTCCAGCGCTTCCAGGCGCTCGCCAAGGAACTGGGCATCGTCCTCGTCCTGCCGATGTACGAGGAGGAGCAGCCCGGCGTCCTCTACAACACGGCGGCGGTGATCGACGCCGACGGTTCGTACCTCGGCAAGTACCGCAAGACGCACATCCCGCAGGTCGAGGGCTTCTGGGAGAAGTTCTACTTCCGCCCCGGCAACAGCGGCTGGCCGATCTTCGACACGGCCGTCGGCAGGATCGGCGTCTACATCTGCTACGACCGGCACTTCCCGGAGGGCTGGCGCGCGCTCGGCCTCGCCGGTGCCGAGATCGTCTTCAATCCGTCGGCCACCTCACGTGGTCTGTCCAGCTACATCTGGCAGCTGGAGCAGCCGGCCGCGGCCGTCGCAAACGAGTACTTCGTGGGCGCGATCAACCGGGTGGGCGTGGAGGAGTTGGGCCCCAACGACTTCTACGGAACCTCGTACTTCGTGGACCCGGAGGCCCAGTTCGTGGGCGAGGTGGCCAGCGACAAGGAGCCCGAACTGGTCGTCCGCGACCTGGACATGGCCAAGCTGCGCGAGGTCCGCGACCGCTGGCAGTTCTACCGCGACCGTCGCCCCGACGCGTACGAGCCGCTGGCGGCTCCCTGACGGGGATTCTGTCGGGGACACCGGTGCCCGGTGCCCCGCGCCCCTTCAGGGGCGCGGGGAACTGCGCGACCAGCCACGACGCACCCGCACATACCGACTGCCCTCCACCGGGGTGCCCACGACAGGACACGACAGGAGAGGAACCATGAGTAGCCGTACCGTCATCCGCGGTGGCCTAGTCATCACCGCGTCAGACGAAATCCACGCGGACGTCCTCATCGAGGACGGCCGCATCGCCGCCCTCGCCGCGAGCGGCACCCCCGCCGCCGAGGCCTGGACGGCCGAGCGGACCATAGACGCCACCGGGAAGTACGTGATCCCGGGCGGCGTCGACGCCCACACCCACATGGAGCTGCCGTTCGGCGGCACCTTCGCGTCCGACTCCTTCGAGACGGGCACCCGCGCCGCGGCCTGGGGCGGCACGACCACGATCATCGACTTCGCGGTGCAGAGCGTCGGCCACTCGCTGCGCGAGGGCCTGGACACCTGGAACGCCAAGGCCGACGGCAAGTGCGCCATCGACTACGGCTTCCACATGATCGTCTCCGATGTGAACCAGGAGACGCTCAAGGAGATGGACCTGCTGGTCGAGGAGGGCGTCACCTCCTTCAAGCAGTTCATGGCCTACCCGGGCGTCTTCTACAGCGACGACGGCCAGATCCTGCGCGCCATGCAGCGCTCCGCCGAGAACGGCGGCCTGATCATGATGCACGCCGAGAACGGCATCGCGATCGACGTCCTGGTGGAACAGGCGCTGGCCCGCGGCGAGACCGATCCCCGCTACCACGGCGAGGTCCGCAAGGCCCTTCTCGAAGCCGAGGCCACCCACCGCGCCATCAAGCTCGCGCAGGTCGCGGGGGCGCCGCTGTACGTCGTGCACGTGTCGGCGCTGGAGGCAGTCGCCGAGCTGGCACGGGCGCGCGACGAGGGCCTGAACGTCTTCGGCGAGACCTGCCCGCAGTACCTGTTCCTGTCGACGGACAACCTCGCGGAGCCGGACTTCGAGGGATCGAAGTACGTATGCAGCACGCCACTTCGCCCGAAGGAACACCAGAAGTACCTGTGGCGCGGCCTGCGCACCAACGACCTCCAAGTGGTCTCCACCGACCACTGCCCCTTCTGCTTCGAGGGCCAGAAGGATCTGGGCCGGGGCGACTTCTCCAAGATCCCCAACGGTCTGCCGGGCGTCGAGAACCGAATGGACCTGCTCCACCAGGGCGTCGTCGACGGACACATCTCGCGGCGCCGCTGGATCGAGATCGCCTGCGCGACTCCGGCCCGGATGTTCGGCCTGTACCCGAAGAAGGGGACGATCGCGCCGGGCGCCGACGCCGACATCGTCATCTACGACCCGCACGCCGAGCAGGTCATGTCCGCCGAGACCCACCACATGAACGTCGACTACTCGGCGTACGAGGGCAAGCGCACCACCGGCCGCGTCGAGACGGTCCTCTCGCGTGGCGAACTCGTCATCAGTGAGCGGGAGTTCACGGGTCGCGCCGGGCACGGCGTCTACACCCCCCGCTCCACCTGTCAGTACCTTCTCTGAGCGACTAGGAGCGGCGCCATGGACTTCGGACTCGTCCTGCAGACCGACCCCCCTGCCTCCCGCGTCATCAGCCTGATGAAGCGGGCCGAGCGCAACGGCTTCACGCACGGCTGGACCTTCGACTCCGCCGTGCTGTGGCAGGAACCCTTCGTCATCTACAGCCAGATCCTCGCCAACACGCAGAAGCTGACGGTCGGCCCGATGGTCACCAACCCGGGCACCCGCACCTGGGAGGTCACCGCCTCCACCTTCGCCACGCTCAACGACATGTACGGCAACCGCACGATCTGCGGCATCGGGCGCGGGGACTCGGCGATGCGCGTGGCCGGCCGCAAGCCCAACACCCTGGCCAGGATCAGCGGCGCCATGAAGGTCATCCGCGCCCTCGGGCGCGGTGACGAGGCGGATCTCGGTGGCACGGTCATCAAGTTCCCGTGGGTCAGGCCGGGCGCCGAACTCCCGGTCTGGATGGCCGCGTACGGCCCCAAGGCGCTGAAGATGACCGGCGAGGAGGCCGATGGCTTCATCCTCCAGCTCGCCGACCTGTATCTCACCGAGTACATGGTCAAGGCCGTCAAGGACGCGGCCGTCGAGGCCGGACGCGACCCGGCCGAGGTCAAGATCTGCGTGGCCGCGCCCGCGTACATCACGGAGGACGACTCGCCCGAGGCGCTCGCCCACGCGCGGGAGCAGTGCCGCTGGTTCGGCGGCATGGTCGGCAACCACGTCGCCGACCTCGTCTCCAAGTACGGCGAACACTCCGCCGCCGTACCCGAGGAGCTCACCGAGTACATCAAGTCCCGCGAGGGCTACGACTACTCCCACCACGGACGCAGCGGCAACCCCGACACCAAGTTCGTGCCCGACGAGATCGTCGACCGGTTCTGCCTGATCGGCACCGCCGAGCAGCACATCGAGAAGCTGAACGCCCTGCGCGACCTGGGTGTCGACCAGTTCGCCCTGTACGACATGCATGACGCGCAGGAAGCCGTCATCGACGCGTACGGCTCGAAGGTCATCCCCGCTCTCACCGCCTGACCCGCACCCGTCGCACCACCGGGTCACCGCTCCTCCCCACCCCCAACCCCCAACCCCCCCCCCCTTTCCCCCCCCCCCCCCTCTCTGGGGAGGGGACCGGGGAACCACACGGACTTT
>NZ_JBQQCG010000017.1:0-158594 GCF_052245575.1 Streptomyces sp. 2A115
CGCACGCCTTCTGCACCCTGCAACGACTGGCCCGGGCCCCAAAAGACGCGGCGCCGGCCTGAGCCTCTACCAGGTCGTCCGCGAGCTGCAGACACTCCTCGCCCTCTGGACCGGTGCCTGCCCCACCTGCCACCACGACATACCCACACCAATACGCACCTGACCAAGCCCTACTAGGTGCACGGCAACCCGCTCGCGCTGGTGGAACCCCCCGCCGCGCTGGAGCGCGAACAGCACACAGCGGCGACGGCGCTCCCAGCCGTCCTGCCCCTCGGCGAGTGCCCTCAAAAAACTTCCGACGCACGCGTGGGCGATCTGCCGGGCCCGAGCCGGGAGTTGCTCCTGCCGCGGCGCTCGGGGACAGCGACCCCACCCTGTTGGAGGCCGCCGCAGCCGGCCGACCCGTTGTAGACGTCCTCGAACCCGCCGAGCGCGACCGGTTGGTCGCGCTCGGCGCCCCGTCCCGGCGACTGCCCTTCCAGCATCCGCTGATCGGCTCCGCGGCCGGGCCCGCCCTCGGGGGCTTTCGGGCGGCGTGCCCGTCAGTCGGTGCGCCCACGGAAGGTACGGCGCACGTCATCGACCCACGCGTCGGGTACTTCCCAGAACACGAAGTGGCCTCCGCCCGGGTGTGCGGTGACGTTGACGTGGTTGAACCAGGGTGCGCGGGGGCTGCCCAGGAAGTCCTGGACCCGGTTCTCGGTGGTCACGCCGGGTGGGTTCTCGTAGCCGACCAGCGTGATGCCGGTGGGTGCCTGAACGGGCGGGGTGAGGTCGTGGGACGGGGTCCACGGGTAGCGGTTGGCGTTGGCGTACATCCGCATCGACGTGCTGATCGAGTTGGTGGCCCAGTAGATCGTCGCGTTGGTGAGGAGGTCGTCCTTGCTGAAGACGTTCTCGACGTTGCCGTCGTTGTCGCTCCAGTTCGTCCACCGTTCGAGGATCCAGGCCAGCATGCCGGCCGGGGAGTCGCTCAACGCGTGGCCGAGGGTGCTGGAGTCGAGGACATGCACGGCGACGTGGGCGACGAAGCGCTTGTGGACGGAGAGGATCCCGGCGCGGATGTCCTCGGGTGTGCCCTCGGGGATCGTCTTGCCGCCGGTGAGGTCCCAGGCCCGGTCGCCGTTGAACATGTTCAGCGGGATCGGTGAGCCGACGTGGATGGCGTACAGGGACTCGTAGTACTTGTGGCCGAGTTGAGCGGTCACCATGGAACCGAGGTCGGAGCCGGTGGCTGCGTACTTCTCATAGCCGAGGACTTCCGTCATCAGCTTGTGGAACAGGTCGGCGGCCTTCCAGAAGTTCATGTCCGGGTTGTCGGGCAGGGGTGTGGACCAGCCGAAGCCGGGCGTCGAGGGGACGATGACGTCGAACGCCTCGGCCGGGTCTCCGCCGTGGGCACCTGGATCGGCGAGTTTGTCGATGACCTTGGTGGACATCGCGACGGTCCAGGGCCAGCCATGAAGGAGCAGCATCGGCTTGGGACTGGGGCCGACACCGGCCCTGCGCATGAAGTGGATGGGCGCGCCGTCGACTTCGACCTGGTATTGCTCGTACTGGTTGAGCCCGGCTTCTGCCTTGCGCCAGTCGTAACCGTCGATCCAGTAGTCGATCAGTTCTTTCAGGTACTGGCCGTCCACGCCGTAGTACCAGTCGCGATTGCCGGCGTCCACGGCGTAACGGGTGCGCTGCAGACGCTCCTTGAGGTCGACGAGCACCTCGTCGGGCACGTGGATGGTGGTGGGGGTCAGTGGGAAGGGCTTGCTGGACATGGGGGAATCCCTCTCGGGTGATGAGGCGTGGCCGGGACAGGGTCGGGTCAGGGAACGATCTTCAGTCGCAGCCGGGTGAGCTCGCAGTCGGAGATGCGCCACTCGCCGTCGACCTTGCGATAGGTGTCGTGGTAGTGGCCGAAGCCGTGCAGGAAGGAGAAAGGGGCCTCGGGATGGGTCTCGCGGTCGTGGTAGATCCGGTCCTCCATGGCCCACACACCTTGAGCAGTTGTGTCCGAGGTGAAGGTGACCTCGTGCGTGAACAGGTGGTGGATGGGCTGGCCGGCCCCGACACGGTCGCCGATGGTCTTCGCGAAGTCGGCGGCGGTGACTTCGTTGGCGAGTGTGCCGTCGACGTTGCGGAATCGCATGACGGCGTCGTCGGTGAAGACTCCCACCATCTTCTCCCACTGCCTGGTGTCGGCGTACCGGACGTAGCGGGCCCTCAGTTCGCGGATCTGGTCGAGGTCGGTATGTGTCGCGGCGGTCATGTATCCGCCCTCCTTCGCCGAGGTGTATCTATTGCCTAACAGATGTGTCTTGCCCGCACGTCAGTCATATGACTGCGTTGACACATGTGAGGTCGGATTGAGCTTCGCCCGCTGTCTCAGGAGCGGAGTATCGGAGCGGCGCGTCCCGTAGTCCGGTCCGCGCCGATGTGCATGTCCTGTTGCTCCTTCTTCCCCCGGTGGCCGGTGGGTATCAGCAGACACGAGGTGAGTCCTACGGCGGCGGCGACGGGCAGTACACGTACGCCGAATGCTCCGCCAACGAGTACGTGGCGCTTGCCGACCTGGTCACCGACTCGCCCCAGAACGGGTGTAAGGAGCTCGGGAGCAGGAGGCCGGTGAGTGCCCATCCCACTCCCAGCCGGCTCGTGTGGACGTGATCGCGCAGCGCTTCCAGACCGGGGATTCACCACGGACTGGACCATGGTGTACGAGACCGAGGCGACCGAAAGAAGCACCAGCGAGGCCTGCGCCCCTTCCGCGCGGAAGGGGCGCAGGCCTCGCTGGTGCGGGGCAAGGGGAACGCCCCAAGGCAAGATTGGATGACATAGTCCAATCTTGCCTCGTTAAAACAGGACCGTCAAGTCCAATCTTGCGTTCGGGCCTACGCGGCGCTCACGGTCACGGGCCGCAGCGGACTGATCGCCGCTGTGAGGGCCGCGTCGAGATACTCCGTGCGCCCCGTCCCCTGGAGCATCACGACGCCCCCCTGTACGGCCGCCAGGATGCTCCGCGCGCGTCGCCGCACGGCTTCCTCCCCGTCGGGCGTGACCGCCTCCACGCCGCGCACGAGAGCCGCCTCCCACTCGTCGTAGAGGGAGCTGACGATCGAGCGGGCCTGGGGTGAGGACTTGCCCAGTTCGGTGGTGAGGCTGCCGAGGGGGCACTTCTGTCCCAGTTCCGTGTAGTGGTCGAGCACCGCCTGCCGCCACCCCTGCCAGGACTCCCACGTGGAGAGATCGCCGAGATGCGGCTGCTGCGCCTCGAGGACCTGCCCTGCCTCGTACTCGGCCACGGCCGTGAGGATGTCGGACCTGCCCTCGGGGAAGTAGTGGAACAGCTGGCTCTTGCTGGTGGCCGTGGCTGCCCGCACGTCGTCGAGGGTCGTATCCGCGGCTCCCTTGTCCCTGGTCAGCATCGCGGCGGCGACGATGATGCGCTGTCGGGTGGCTCTGCCCTTGGCGGTCATTCCCTTGTTCATCTCACCATCATCCCACTTCTTTGGACCTTTCAGTCCATCTCTGGGATGCGACGTACGGCCATGCCTCCGCCGTAGCCCCTACCCCGGCCGGCGGCCCGCGTCGTCGCACGAGCAGGCAGCACCGTCCGAGCACAGTCGCTTTCGGCATGGACGGCCAGTCCTGTGTGCCCCTGGAGTCGAGGACGGCAGAGGTACCCCTCTCGCGCAGACAGCGACACCCACGTCCTGCGCGGAACAGTCCAGGCCCGCCGCGCAAGGTGTGCTTCTCACCTGGAGTCCACTGCACACACCTAGACCTCACCTTCCCATAGCAAACGTGAACTTCTCCCGGCGCTCGACACGTGTTCGGTGTGAACACAACTCATGTGAACGGGAAGGTGGCAATGCAGCGTTCCCCCAAGGACGAAATGGCAACCGGCGGCACCGAAACGCCACCTCACGACACCGCGGCCCCCGCGATGGCGACCGTCCGGCACAACAGCGGGCCGAGCCGGCAGGACGGGGGCGAGGCGACGACTCTGGCCGAGGTGATCGGACAGACACTCGCCGAGGAAGGCGTCCGGCACGCGTTCGGCGTCGTGGCCAACGGCAACGTGCTCGCCGTCGCCGGTCTCACCGGCCACGGGGTGCGGTACCTGTCCGCACGTCACGAAGGCGGAGCGGCCACCATGGCGGACGCCTACTACCGGACCACCGGTGAGGTCGCCGTGTGCACCACGGGCAGTGGTCCAGGACTCACCAACACCGCCACGGGCCTGGCCGACGCGGTCAAACACCGCAGTGGTGTGCTGCTGTTGTGCGGCGATGTGCCCTCGACGGGGCCGCGCAGGATCGACATCGATCAGAACGCCTTCCTGGACTCCCTCGGCGTACCCGTGGTGCGGCTGACCGACCTCGCCACGGCGCGCACCGACACCCTGCGGGCACTGCGTCGCGCACGCGACGAGCAGCGACCGGTGGCGCTGTGCCTGCCGCAAGACCTGATCACGGCCCAGGTCACGGCCCAGGTCACCGAGGAAGTGCCGGCCGAGCGACTGCCGGAGCGACCCCGCCGGAAGGCGGCGGACGCCACCGGGACGGCCGCGGCGCTGGACGCACTGGCCATCGCGAAACGGCCCCTCGTCCTGGGCGGGCTGGGCGCCTGGCGCTCGGGAGCCGCCAAGGTCGTCACCGAACTGGGAGACCGGCTCGGCGCGCTCTACGCGACCAGCGCCATGGCCGGCGGCCTCTTCGCCGGCAATCCCTGGTCGCTGGGTGTGTGCGGCGGATTCGCCTCGCCGCGCGCCGCGGAGCTGATCGGCCAGGCCGACGTGGTGCTCGCCTTCGGGGCGAGCCTCGACCAGTGGACGCTGGCCGATGGCGGGCTGCTCGCCCCCGAGGCGGTGCTCGTGCAGGTGGACACCGCAGCTGCCCCGACCACCGACCGCGTCGACCTCCTCGTCACCGGCGACGCCACGGACGTGGCCGCGGCTCTGCTCGACGGCGTCCGGGTGAGCGGCTTTTCCCGGTCCACCTGGCGCGGCGAAGTCACCGACCGGATCACGAATCTGGGCTGGGACCAGGAGAGCTTCGAGGAGGCGCGCACGGACGGCCGGATCGATCCGCGCACGCTGACCCTCGGCCTGGCCGGGATGCTGCCCGAGGCACGCACGCTCGTCACCGACGGCGGCCACTTCGTGGGCTGGCCGGCCATGTACTGGTCGGTGCCCGACCCGGCCGGCTACGTCTTCACCGGGGCCGCCTTCCAGAGCATCGGCCTCGGCTTCGCGGGCGCGGTCGGCGCGGCCGTGGGCCGACCGGACCGGACGACCGTGGTCGCCCTGGGCGACGGCGGAGCGCTCATGGGCCTGCCCGAACTGGAGACCCTGGTGCGGACCGGACGCTCGGTGCTCGTGGTGATCTACGACGACGGCGGCTACGGCATGGAGGTCGTCCTGTTCGGCGACCGCGGTGCCGACCCCGGCTCCATGCTGTTCGGCGACACCGACTTCGCCGCAACGGCCCGCGCACTCGGCGCCCGGAGCGCAACCGTGCGCTGCGTGGACGACCTCGCCGTGGTCCGCGACTGGCAGTCCCAGGGAGCCGAAGGCGTCCTGCTCCTCGACTGCAAGATCGTCCCCGGGGTCGTGGCCGACTGTTTCGCCGGGCTCACCACGCTCATCAGCGGCCGGCAGGCCGACCGCCCGTAGCGGAGAAGGGGCCAACGGGTTTCGGACGGCGTGAGAAGCGACGCCAAGTGCGGCCCGCTCGGCGCCGACTTGGGTGCAAGCACCAAGTCGGCGCCCGGGAACGGGCTTTCACGCGCAGGCGCGTACCTGGGTACCACCGTCGGCCGTCCTGCTCCGGGGGCTCAGGGCGTGGAGCAAGGCCGTCATGGCACGGTTCAGGGGGACGTCGATCCCGTGGACCTCGGCGTGCCTGACCACGGCCCCGTTGAGCGCTTCCCACTCCAGCGCGTAGCCCGCGAGCCGGTCGTACAGCATCGACGTACCGTTTCCCTCGCTGAACTCGCACATGAACGCCAGCGTCTGCTCCACGTCGGCCTCGGTGAGTTCGGCCCCGACCGCGACGGCCACCTCGAGCGTCTCGCGCATGAGGCCCGCGGCGAGCTCGAGAATCATGGAGTCCTGCATCACTTCCATACGGCGCAGGGTGAGAGCCGTCAGAGGGTTCACCGCAGCGTTGAGCATGAGTTTGCGCCAGGCGGCCGTGGTCAGATCCGTCTGCTGACGTACCTCCATCCCGCTGCCGCGGAACAGCCACACCAGTCGTTCGGCCTCGGGCCCGGCCGGGACCTCGATGCTGTTGCCGTAGCCGAGACGGACCCGCCCCGGTGCCTGCCGCTCGGCCTGGATGTACACCAGTGACGGCATGACGGTCGTTCCGGGAGCCAGGCCGTGTACGCCGTCGGCCTGGTCGACGCCGTTCTGCAGCACGACGACGGTGGTGTCCTGGTCGCACAGCGCGGCAAGCCAGCGCGCGGTGCCGACTGTGTCGAAGGACTTCACCGCCAGCAGGACCCAGTCCACCGGCTTCACATCGTGGAGATCGGTGACCACGCGCACGGGCACGCGCTCCTCGCCGCCGGACGTCTGTATCACCAGCTCGTCGAACGGGGTCCTCACACATATCGAGACGTCGTGTCCGGCCTTGTGCATGGCCCACGCGAACACACCTCCTACCGCTCCCGCGCCGATCACGGCCACTGATTGGCGGGCACGGCTCTCTGCAGACGTCATGGGTCTCTCCATGTCTTACATACGTGTCTATATCGACAGGACCTGTCGGCTGTCGCCTGCGGCGATGACAGGTGTTTGATTCATGTTACACATATATGCATAATGGACTTAAATGTAGGCGGGTTATGGATACCGATGTCCCGGTCGAGACCTGATCACCGCGGTGGAGCAGGTGGTCCGATTCGGGAGGGCGCACCGTCTGACCGACCTCGCACGGTCCGCGGCGGTCTCCCAGCCGTGTGTTCCGGCAGCGGCACGCGGAGCGGGCACACGCGCTGCACCTGTCTCATCGGCCAGGCCCACACCTGACCCCTCCCCGCGTTCACACCTGTCCTCCTCAACCGTCCTGCAACGTTGGAGACAAACGCACATGACTGCACCACATGGAAGGGCTGCCGGCCCGTTCAGGCAGCCCAAGGCCGTCTGGGCCGTGGCGTTCGCCTGCGTGATCTCGTTCATGGGCATCGGCCTGGTCGACCCGATCCTGCCTGCCCTGGCCGAGAACCTCCACGCCACACCGAGCCAGGTCTCCCTGCTGTTCAGCAGCTACCTGATCGTGACGGCGGTGGCGATGCTGTTCGTCGGCTGGTTCTCCAGCCGCTTCGGCGCCAAGCGCACCCTCGTCATAGGCCTGGCGGTCATCGTCGTCTTCTCGGCCCTGGCCGGCACGTCCGGCTCGATCAACGGCATCGTCGGCTTCCGGGCCGGCTGGGGTCTGGGCAACGCGCTGTTCATCGCTACCTCGCTGGCCGTCATCGTGGCCTCCGCGAGCGGCGGTTTCGGCGGCGCGATCATCCTCTACGAGGCCGCGCTCGGCCTGGGGATCGCCGTCGGCCCGCTGCTCGGCGGTGAGCTGGGCGGCATCAGCTGGCGCGGCCCGTTCTTCGGCGTGGCCGTCCTCATGGCGATCGCCCTGGCCGCCACCGTCCTGTTCGTCCCCAGTCTGCCCAAACCGAAACAGCGCACCTCACCGCTCGACCCGCTGAAAGCACTGCGCCACCGCGGTCTGCTGACCATGGGAATCATGGCCCTGCTGTACAACTGGGGCTTCTTCACCATGCTCGGCTACGCCCCCTACCCCATGCAGTTGAGCGCCCACGAACTCGGCCTGGTCTTCACCGGCTGGGGCCTGCTCGTGGCCGCGTTCAGCGTGTTCTTCGCCCCGCGCCTTCAGGCCCGCTTCGGCACGGCCCCCGTGCTCTACGCCAACCTGCTCGGCATGGGCGTCGTGATGGCGGTGATCGGCGCGGGCGTAGACAGGCCGACGACGGTGATCGGCGCGGTCGTCGTCAGCGGCGTGTTCCTCGGGATCAACAACACCCTCACCACCCAGGCCGTCATGCTCGTGTCCCCCGTCGAGCGCCCGGTCGCCTCGTCCGCGTACGGCTTCGTGCGCTTCATCGGCGGTGGCCTCGCCCCGTACGCCGCCGGGAAGATCGCCGACGCGACCGACCTGAGCGTGCCGTTCTACGTCGGCGCCGCGACGTTTGTCCTGGCCATTCCGGTGCTCGCCAGCGGTCACGGGCTGCTGCACAGGGCCGAGGTCGGCGCCGGCGGCGGCGAGCCCGTCATGCCGACGTTCACGCAGGTCGGCGATCCCGCCGTGGCCGGCACCGCGCCGGTCGTCGTCGCCGTGGCCGACCACGCGGGCGCCCAGGCCGCCGTCGACGCGGCGGTGCGGCTGGCCCGGGACACCGGCAGCCCGTTGGAGGTCGTGCACGTCCAGCGGATCGTGGTGATCGAGGAGCAGGCCGAGTGGATCGAGAGCGACGAGCAGGCGCGCGCCGCCGTCGTCGCCCATCTCGACCGGCTCGCCGAGCAGGGCGTCACGTCCACCGGGCAGGTCCTCAACAGCGTCGGCGACCACGCTGCCGCCGGCCGCGCCCTGGCCCGACACGCCGAGGACGTCCATGCCCGCCTCGTAGCAGTGGGCCGGTCGCCGCGCGGCCACGTCGCCCAGTTCACGGACGGCAGCTTCACCACCGCCCTCACCCACGCCGCTACCTGCACGGTCGTTCTCGTCGACCCCGACAGCGAACCGCGGCACCTCACCAAGGACAGCCTCGTGCAACTGCGCGACAGCGCGGCCTGACCCGTTCCCGACCGGCACGGACCGTCGGGCGCCCGGCATGGTGCGCCCGACCGTCCGTGCCGGTCGGCGTCGGGCGAGAGCCGCTCACGTCGGTCGGCCGCCGTCGCTCAGAACTCCAGCACCATCCGGCCCCGGATCCCGCGGGTGTCCAGCAGCCGGTGTGCGGTGGCGGCCTCCTCCGCGGGCAGGGTCCGGGCGACCCGCAGGGTCAACTCCCCCTTCTCCACCTGCGAGCGCAACCGGTCGAGGTGTGCCACGTCGTCGAGATACTTCGTGAACACGGCCGTGTGGCTGTGGATGGAACGCTGCCGCAGGCTCGCGGAGTGGACGCCGCCCACGGTGCTGGAAACCGATCCGTTGTCCCGTACGGCCAGGGCTGCCCCCGCATCGACGCCGATCGTGTCCACGAGACCGTGCACGCCGCCGGGGACGGCCTGGAGGATGCCGCGGCCGACATCGTCGCTCCAGCCCACCACCAGGTCGGCGCCCAGGCCGCGGACGAGTTCCTCGTCGGCCGGCGCGGCGACCGCGACGACGGTGAGGCCCTCGGCCTTGGCCAGTTGCGCCACGTATCCGCCTACCGCTCCGGCGCTGCCCGTGACCGCGACTGTCTGTCCCGGCGTGAGGCCGACGAGGTCCAGGGCGAGGCGGGCGGTCAGCCCGTTCATCGGCAGGGTCGCCGCCTGACTGTGGCTGCTGCCCGCGGGTGCGAGGGCGACGCGCTGCGCGGGCAGCGCGAGGTACTGGGCGTAGGCGCCGCCGGTCGACTCGTTGGGTACGACCACCGCCATCACCCGGTCTCCGACGCGCAGGCCGGTGACCGTCCCCGGGCCGATCTCGTCGACGACGCCGGCCGCCTCGGCGCCCAGGACGTAAGGAGGCCGCACAGCGCTGACATCGGCGAAGCCGTTGCGCAGATAACGGTCGCCCGGGTTGACCGTCGCCGCGTGCACACGTACACGCACCTGGCCCGGACCGGCGTGGGGCTCCGGCAGGTCGAACACGGCGAGCGCTTCGGGACCTCCGAAGCGTGACACACCTACTGCTTTCATGTTTCCTTCCAGGGGCAGGAGATACGGGCGTGACGTGGGTTCCTCTCACACGTCTGAGAGGATTGGAGGACGGCCCTTCCAGGTTCCGGGAAACGACCCTCCCAAGTTCGGGGGAGTGGCACATACCTCGACGCGATGGCCGCTGGGGCGCATCACCGGACGCCACTTGGTCCCCCACCGTCCGGACGGCTCGACCCTGCTGCGCATGGAGGGCCGTGCCGGGATCGGGGCGGGGCGCGGGGAGTGCTGAGCCGGCCCTCCCCGCTGACCGCCCGCCGGCCGCCCCGTGTCGCCGAGCGGGCGGTGCCGTGCGGTCCCTCTTCCTGTCCCCGGTGACGGCCCGGCCCGGCCTGTCAGGCCTGAGCGGTTTCCCCCGCCGGGCGCAGGCCACGACGCAGTACCGCGAGCTGTTCGGCGACCATCCGCCGGCTCACCTCGGCCTGCGGGGCCATCTGGCTCGTACCGTGCCAGATGCCCGGGTAGAAGTGCAGCTCGGTCTGCACACCGTCCGCGATCAGCCGCTGGGCGAAGGCCAGATCCTCGTCGCGCAGCGGATCGAACTCACCGGCAAGGATGAAGGTGGGCGGCAGACCCGCGAGGCTCTCGGCCCGCGCCGGCGCCGCGTACGGGCTGACGCCCTCACCGCCGCGGATGCCCTTGCCGCCGAGGTAGAAGTCCCAGGCCACCTCGGCGTTGGACCGCTTCCATCCGGGAGTGTCCGTGAACCTCTTCATGGAAGAGGTGTCCATACGGTCGTCCAGCGCCGGAATGCTCAGATACTGCATGCGCAGGGCGGGACCGCCATGATCACGCGCGTACAGCGCGACGGCGGCGGCCAGGCCCGCACCGGCGCTCTCCCCGGCGATAGCGACGCGCTCAGGGTCCACCTCCAGCTCGTCCGAGTGCTCGACCAGCCAGGTAAGGGCGGCGTACGAGTCGTTCAGAGCAGCCGGGAAGGGGTGCTCGGGGGCGAGCCGGTAATTCACCGAGAGCACCACGGCGCCGACTTCGGCCGCGATACGTCTCGTCTCGGTGTCGAAGGCGTCGATGCTGCCGATCACGAATCCGCCGCCGTGCATGTACACGATGCCGGGCAGGAGCCCGTCACGGTCGGCCGGCTGATAGAGACGTACTTCGACCTCGGGATCCCCCTGCCTGCCCGGCACGGTGAAGTCACGGGTGTCGACGGCGACGGGGGGTACGTACGTCCCGAACTCCATGATCGCGGCCTCCGCCTTGCGCAGGGCTGCCACGTCACTGAAGTCCACATCGGGAAAATGTGGGACCAGTGGGGCGATCTCTGGATCGTAGCGATAGGTCATCCTGGACCTCCGTGAGAAGTGGTTTTCACCAGTGTGTGTGACTGGTCCAGCAATCGTCTTCAGTCATCCGACGGTCACACGTTCGCTGAACGCGCGTCACAGAAGGGTCTGGGCGTACTGCGGTTTGGTGTAGTCCCGCCGTTCGATGATCCGGCCGTCTTCGAGACGGTAGACGGCCATGAACACACATGTGTCACGACAGGCCGGAGGTCAGGGCGTCCTGAGCCATACGCACGCCCAATACACGTGTGGAACATGTCACATCCTCCGCGGCTTGTGAAACTCCGTGACCGGACGTCAGGGTGATGGACGATACGGAAATACGTATGTAAGGCATCGGAAGGTGGATAAACCCACTGATGCCGAAGGACTGCAGTCTCCTCCTCGCCGCTCGTCCGAGGCGGGGCCCCCGGCGAGTTGGTACACCGCTCCGCCGATGTTTTGTTCGCCATCACGAGAGAGCAGCGGGTTTATGAGTGACAAAGGCAACGGCCGTTCCCTGGAGCGGTACTCGATCGATGTTCCGCAGGAGGTCCTGGACGACCTGCGGACCCGCTTGAGGGCGACGCGTTTCGACGCGGACCTCGACAACGAGACCGGTTACTACGGTCTGAGTACGGAGTACATCAAGCCGCTGGTGGAGTACTGGGCGGACGGGTTCGACTGGCGTGCCCAGGAACAGCGGATGAACTCCCACAACCAGCACCGGGTCGAGATCGACGGCACGCCCGTGCACTTCATCCATGTGCGGGGCAAGGGACCGAACCGCCTGCCGGTTCTCCTGCACCACGGCTGGCCCTGGACACCCGACTTCAACAGCAAGCTCATCGGGCCTTTGACGGACCCCGCCGCCCACGGCGGTGACCCGGCCGACGCCTTCGACCTCGTCGTGCCGTCGCTGCCCGGCTTCGCCTGGTCCACCCCGGTCGGCAGGGGAGACCTCAACTACTGGAAGATCGCCGACATCATGCACAAGCTCATGACCGAGGTCCTGGGCTTCGAGAAGTACGGCGCCATCGGCTCCGACTACGGCGCGCTGGTCACCAGCCAGCTGGGTCACAAGTACGCCGATCACGTGGTCGGTGTGCACTACGGCGGGGAACTCGTCCCGGGCTTCTTCCAGTCCGACAAGTACTGGGATGTGACCGAGGGGTTCACGATCCCCGAGGACGCCACTCCGCGGTTCCGTGAGGACTGGCTGTACTTCGAGGCGACCCGAGCCGGCCACGTCGCCACCCACATGCTGGAGACGCAGGTCGTCACCCACGCTCTGAACGATTCGCCCGTCGGGACGCTCGCCTGGCTGCTGACGCGGTGGAAGAAGTGGAGCGACCGCTGGGGCGACTTCGACGAGGTGTTCCCCCGCGACTTCATCCTCACCCAGGCCACCACCTACTGGGTCACCCGGTCGATCGGCTCGTCCATCCGCATGTACAAGAACTGCGTGCGCTACCCGTGGAAGCCCGAGCACGACCGGCAGCCGCAGATCGAGCCGCCGGCCGGTCTCACATACCTGCTGGGCGACGCCTATCCGCCGGACGTCCGCACCGCCGAGGAGCGCGTCGCCGCCTTCGAGAACGGTCCCACCAGGGCCTGGCTCAACCCGATCAACATCAAGGTGCACGAGAAGGGCGGCCACTTCGTCGCCTGGGAGAACGCCGAAGCCTTCACGGGAGACATCCGGGAGACCTTCCGCAAGCTGCGATGACCCATCCTGGCCCGGCCCGCGGCGGAACTCCCGCACACGGGCCGGCCCGAGGCCGCCGGCAGGGCCGCCGTAACCTTTCCGCGCCGACGCCCTGCAGATCATCACCCCGTCCGCCGAGGCCGCTCACACGGCGAGCGAACTCGCCGTGCCGGGACGCCGATACGCCGGCTGTCAGGCCGTGAAGGAAGCCCAGGACTCCTCGGTCCGGAAACCGGCTCGCTCGAAGAGCGGCACCGCCTCGTCAGTGGAGTGGAGGTACGCCGTGTGCGCCCCGGCGGCCAGTGCGTCCCGCAGGATCGTCTCCGTGACCGCCCGGCCGAGCCCGCGACGCCGGTAGTCGGGCAACGTGCCGATGTTGGCAAGCCCGACATGCCGCTCGGTGAGGATCGCCAGCCCCGCCGCGGCGGGCACCCCGTCCACCTCGGCGAGGTACGCGCTGACGAACGGCCGGCCGAGCACGAGCGGCGTGTAGAGGCTGGTGATGACCGCGGGCGGAGCGCCGAACGCGGCGCCGAGGACGGTGGCGAAGGTCTCGTACTCGGCGTTCCGCAGCAGTCGTACGGATGTGATCGCATCGAACTCCGGCACGGGCCGGGCGCCTTCGAGCGGGAGCAGCATGAAGGGCTGCCGTGTGAGCGTGGTGAGCCCGTGGGCGGCGGCGAGGTCGACGATCTCCGCATCCGGCTCGCCACGCAGCCGGATGCTCCAGGGCAGTCCCCGGGCCTGTGCCGCGGCCTTCTCGCCGAGCAGGCCGATCTCCGCCTTGTCGGGAGTGGGAGCCGTGCTCACGATCCCGTTCAGCGCGGGAATCTGCGAGCGGGTGAACGCCAGCAGAGCACCGCCGGGGCCGAGTTCGACGAAGCCGTTGGGAAGAGCGCCGGCGAGTGCCTCGACCGCCCCCTGAAAGGCGCCGGCTGCTCCGGACACCATATCTCCATTATTCATACGTGTTAGTGTAACTCGGTATATGTGTGTCCACTTCCAACAGCAGGTGTGGCCTGCCGGAGAGAAATATGTATGCCATCGCGCCGGCCGTGGCTGCCGACCCCCCTCGGCAGCCACGGCTTCACACGTGGCCGCTGGATCGCCTTCCTCGCGTGCCGTGTCCGGTCCGCTCAGGGCCGTGCTCTTCAGTCGCCGGCGTCGAACGGCGGCAGGTCGGCGGCGTTACGGGCCTGCATGCCGTCGAAGGCCAGGCTGAGGTAGCGCCGCCACAGCTGTGGATGCGAGGACCGCAGGGGGGCGGCGGTCTGATAGATGCCGCTGACCAGCAGCATGATGTCCCGACCGGTGATGTCGGGGCGAATGGCACCCTGTCGGCGGGCCCGGTCGGCCAGTGCGTCGGCGATCGCCTGGAGCCGCTCGGTCCCGGCTCGAATGGCCGGCTGGTCGTGCACGATACCGGCGGCGACCTCACAGAAGGCGCGGTCGCGGGCCTGGACTTCGATGATCGCGGTCATGAAGTCGCGCAGCGCCTCGCCGGCGTCAGCGGCCTGCTCGAGCCGCTCACCGGTGTCGACGAGTGTGTCGGTGTTCTCGCAGACGATGGCGGCGACCAGGTCCTCCTTCGTCGCGTAGTGGCGGAACACGGTGCCTTTCGCGAGCCCGGCCCGTTCCGCGATCTGCGCGATGGAGACGTTGGTCCCCTCTTCGGCGAAGGCCGCCGCGGCCGCTTCGCGCAACAGTTTCCGCGAGCGCACGGCATCGCTGCGCAGTGGTCGGTCCGCCGTGGGGTTCGTCATCTCACTCTCCTTTCCGCACTGGAACCGTACACCAATGTGACCGCACGGTCAGCTTTGCGTATGCTGAACCTGACCGCCTGGTCATATTCCCCCAGTGTGGGTGCGACATGTTCCTGGGGTGTCGCGGAATAACGTGACCGTTGGGTCATCTTATGGTCTACAGTGAAAATGACCGGGCGGTCAGGTAAGCCTTCACCGCCTCGGTCACCCCTCGGGGCTGCCCATCCGCAGCCCCTCAGCCTCGCGCGGCCGACCGTTCCCGGCGGCCGTACACCAATGTCAGGAGAGACTCGTCATGGGCAATCGCCTGCAGGGCAAGACCGCACTCATCACTGGTTCCACCAGCAACATCGGCCGCGGGGTCGCGATCGCCTATGGCCGGGAGGGCGCACATGTCGTCGTCTCCGGCCGTGACGCCGAGCGAGGTGCCGAGGTCGTGGCGAAGATCCGTGCCGACGGCGGCCGGGCCGACTTCGTCGCTGCCGCCCTCGACGGTTCGGCCGCCGCGTCCCTGGCCCTTGCCGACGCCGCCCTCACCGCACTCGGTGGCCGGGTCGACATCCTGGTCAACAACGCCGGCATCTTCCCGGCCAACGGAACCCTGGACACCGACGAGGAGACCTTCGACCGCATCTTCGCGGTCAACGTGAAGGCGCCGTTCTTCCTCACCGCCCAGCTCGCGCCCCACATGACGGAGGCGGGCGGCGGTGCGGTGATCAACCTCGGCTCCTGGGCCGTCCGGCAGGGCCTTCCCCTGGGTGTCGCCTACACCGCGTCCAAGGGCGCGCTGGAGGCCCTGACCCGCTCCTGGTCCGCCGAGTTCGCCGGCCGCGGGATCCGGGTCAACGCCATTTCGCCCGGCGTGGTCCTCACTCCCGACCCCGACGAGACCGGCCCGAACCCCGCCGAGGCGATGATGAAGGGCACCCCGCACGGCAGCACCGGCACCCCGGAGGCCATCGGCCAGGCGGCCGTCTACCTGGGCAGTGACGAGTCCGCGTTCGTGCACGGCACTGTGCTCGACGTGGACGGTGGCCGGACCGCGGTCGCCGTCATCGCCGGCTGACCACCCGGAGCCCCGGAGCGGCCGCGCGCCGACACCCGTGGCCGTGACCCGTCGGCGCCACTGGTGCCCGTCGCGGCCGTGCCGGGCATCGGACCCGGACTCCTACCTCGTCAACAGCGACCTGCGCTCGCGCTCGTCACACCGCCACCCTGATGGACAGGGGCCCGGCGCCGACGACAACCCACCACACGTATCTACCGAACATGGAGATCTTCATCATGGCTGTCACCGACAACGACACACTGGTCCGCGACTTCGTGAACACCTTCAACACCCAGGACGCCGACGCCCTCGCCCCGTTCATGGCCGACGACGTCGTCTTCACCGCCTACGGCGACTCGCCCGTCGAGGGCCGTGACGCGGTGATCGCCCTGTGGAAGGGCGTGTTCGCGAACTTCGGCCAGGTCAAGTTCGAGACCGTGCACCAAGCGGTGAACGGTGACGTCGTCATCGCCGAGCAGATCCACGGGCTCGCCCTGCACGGCGGCAAGCTCGCCCCGGTGATGAACATGGCGGTCTACGAGCTCCGCGACGGCAGGATCGCGGCCTGGCGCGACTACACCAACCCCGCCTACGCCTCCACCCTGCTGCAGGCCTGAGCGGACCACTCCGCCGAAGGCGCCGCGCGAGCCCGCCGCCTTCGCGCGCAACCCCGGCACAACAAGGTCTCTCCGATGCATTCGCCTGTCATTCGGCGGTCCTAGCGACAGAAAGAGGTGTGCGCCATGCGCGCTGTAGTAGTGGAAGAGCTGGGCGGACCGGAAGTGCTCCGGCTGAAGGAATGGCCCGACCCCGAGCCAGGGCCGGGCGAACTGGTGGTGGACGTCGACTTCTCCGGTATCAACTTCATGGACACCGGCACCCGTGCCGGATTCGCAGTGCCCGGCAACCCGCCCTTCGTCCCCGGGGTCGAGGGCGCCGGCCGGGTCACCGGCATCGGAGAGGGTGTGAGCGGCTTCGCGATCGGCGACCGGGTGGCCTGGGTCTCCGTCTACGGCAGCTACGCGGAGAGAGTCGCGGTCCCCGCAGCCAAGGTCGTCCCCGTCCCGGACGACATCCCCAGCGACATCGCCGCCGCGACGATGATGCAGGGACTCACCGCGCACCACTTCGTCACCGAGTCCGCCCCCCTGGCCGAGGGCGAGACCGCGCTTGTGCACTCCGCCGCCGGCGGTGTGGGACGCATCGTCACCCAGTTGCTCAAGCTGCGCGGCGCGCGTGTGATCGGCCTGGTCTCCCGCGAGGAGAAGGTCCGAACCGCGAAGGCGGCGGGCGCGGACGAGGTCCTCGTCTCCTCGGGCGGTGACTTCGTGGACCGGGTCAAGGACCTCACCGGCGGCGAGGGAGTGCACGCGGTCTTCGACGGCGGCGGCGCCCCCACGTTCCGGCCCTCGATCGAGGCCCTGCGACGGGTCGGGACGCTGGTCTACTACGGCCCGCTGATCGGCGAGATCCCCACGGTGCGGCTGCTCGACCTGCCCAAGAGCATCAGGGTCACCTACGCGGTGTACGCGGATCACATTCACAACCGGGAGCTGCTGCTCGAGCATGCCGGAGACCTGTTCGACAAGATCCGCGAGGGCAAGCTGCGCATCGACATCACCGAGCGCTACGCGCTGGGCGCCGCCGAGCAGGCACACGCCGACATCGAATCGCGGCGCACCTCCGGCAAGCTCCTGCTCGACCCCAGCCTCTGAGTCGGCCACAGGCACAGCAGACAACCTCGGCACGACGGCACGACGGCACGACGGCACGACGGCACGACGATCGCCTTGGAGTGCCTCCCGGGGTACGAACCACAGCAGGTGACATCCGGTCGGCCGGGACGAACCGATCGCGCGGAGGCCCCGGCCCCCTGACGCACCGTCCGCCGTCGGGGGCCGGATGCCGTATGCCCAGGCCCGGCCGACAACGCCGCCACCCGCGGAGCGTCCCATGCCGGCACCGGTTCGGTTCCCGGCTTCCGCCCCCATCCGCCAGGCCCGGGTGACCGGGGAACCGCTTCCGGCTCGATGCCGACGCTCCGGGCCTCCTCAGACGGCGGCCAACGCCTCGGTCGGAGGCAGCCCGGAGGCGCGTACGGCGGGGTACAGGCCAGCGGCCATGCCGACGGTGACCGCTCCCAGCACGCCGGCGAGGAGTGCGAGCGGCGGGAACACCACGGGCCAGGACTGGGAGACGGCGTATCCCGCCGTCACCACCGCTCCGAGAACCGTTCCGGCACAGCCGCCCAGCGCGGACAGTGCCACCGACTCCGCCAGGAACTGCCCCCTGATCTGACCGCGACTGGCACCCAGTGCCCGGCGCAGACCGATCTCGCGGCGTCGTTCCAGCACCGAGACGACCATGGTGTTGGCCACGCCGACGCCGCCGACGAGGAGGGCTACGCCCGCGAGTCCGAGAAGGAGGACCGACAGCGTCTGCTCGGTGGCGCGCTTGGCGGCCAGGGCGTCCGACGGACGGCTGACCTGGACCAGGCCCGGCAGCTGCGGATGGACGGTGGCGGGCAGCACGTCGCGCACCGCCTCGATCTGTGACTCGCGGGCCGTGACGTAGACGACGGTGGGATGGCCGTCGAAGCCGAGCTGGTCGCCGGCCGCGTCCCAGCCGACCAGGACGGCGGTGTCGAGGTCGGGGGCGAGCGGCAAGGGGTCAAGGATGCCGATGACGGTGAACCAGTGGCCGCCGATGTAGATCTGTGTGGACTCCTGGCCGGGGCGCACTCGGTCGAAGCCGAGGCGGGAAGCGGCGCGGAAGCCCAGGACCACGGTCGGGAACCGTGCCGTGGTCGGGGAGAGGAACGTCCCTGAGCGGACCGTCCCGTGGACCGCCCCGAGCAGATCGGTGCGAGCGGCCAGGACGCTGATACCGGACGCGTCGGCCGGGTCGGCGCGGTCGGAACGCAGCACGGTGGTATGGGTGTTGGCCACGGCGCTCGCGCTGGTCACCGGGCCGATGCGGGCCGCCATGGCGTCCGCGGCGGCGGGGAGGACCACCGGGGGATCGCTGTCCGTCTGCGGGACGACGCGCAGCATGTTCGTGCCGAGCGCGGACAGCTCGTTCATCAGGGCCTGCTGGCTGGAGGCGGGTATGGCGGTCACGACGACGAGGGTCGCGATGCCGATGGAGATACCGAGCGCGGACAGCGCGGCCCGCGGGCCCCGGGTCCGGATGCCGAGCAGACCGAGCCGGACGATGTCCGTGAACGCCAGCCGGATCGGTCGCGGCCCGAGGTCTCTCGCCGTGCGGGTCATGCGGCACTCACCTCGCGTACGTCGGTCGTGATGCGGCCGTCGCGCAGTTCCACCCGGCGAGGCAGATGGGCCGCGATGTCGCGGTCGTGGGTGATGACGGCGATGGTGGTGCCCTGTGCGTTCAGTTCGACGAGCAGATCCAGGACGGCCTCCCCGTTGGCCGCGTCCAGCGCACCCGTCGGCTCGTCGGCCAGCACCAACGCGGGACGGTTGACCAGGGCCCGGGCGATGGCGACCCGTTGGCGCTCGCCCCCGGAGAGCTGCTGGGGAAGGTGCGCGTGGCGGTGCTCCAGGCCCACCCTGGCCAGCGCCTCCCGCGCGAGTGGCCGTCGCCTGCGGCGGGGGACACCCGCGTACAGCAGGCCGGTGGCGACGTTCTCCGTGGCGTCCAGCCCGTCGGTGAGGTGGAAATGCTGGAACACGAAGCCCAGCAGACGCGCCCGCAGTGCGGAGAGGCGACGGTCGCCCAGGGTGTGCACGTCGTGCCCGGCGATGTGGACGGTGCCGGTCGTCGGCCGGTCCAGGGTCCCCATGATGTGCAGCAACGTCGACTTGCCGGATCCGGACGGGCCGACGATGGCGACGAGTTCGCCCTCGTCGACGCGGAGCGACACACGGTCCAGTGCGGTGACGCCGCCGGGGTGACGTTTGGTGACATTGTCGACGACGAGGACAGGTTCCGACGGGCGGGTGGCGGTAGCCGGAGCCGTGGCAGGAGTGCTCACGAGGCCGTCACCACCTTGCTGCCGTCGGTCAGTCCCTTGCCGCTGACCTCGACCAGACCGCCCGCGAACATGCCCGTCGTCACCGCGATCAGAGCGCCGTCCGGGCGTTGCAGGGCGTACCCGCCCTCTCGCAGGGCGACAAGCGCACTCACGGGGACGGCGAGGACGCCCTTGCGGGTGGTCGTGTCGAACCTGACCTGTACCGCCGCCGTGTCCAGGTTTCGTACTTCCGTCGCCCGGTCCGGGACGACGGTCACGTCGATGGTGGCCGGTCCGGTCTGTTGCGTGGAGTCCTGTGCCGTGCCGCCCTGAACGGTACGTCCGAGCGTCGTGACCGTGCCGCGGATCGTCCTGCCGTCGGGCAGGCTGATCTCCGCCTTGTCGCCGGCCTTGATGGTCCCAACGTCGGTGGCCTCCACCGGCACGGTGACGGATTTGCCGGCCGAGGTGTAGGTGAGCAGTACGGCGTCGGCCGCGTCGCCGGATTGTGCCTCGACCGTGTCGACACGCACCGGGCCGGGCAGGACGACGGCGCGGCCGGGGACGAGGGTGCCCGTGGCGTCCTGCTCGGTGTCGTGCTGCCATCGCTTGAGCGCTGCGGCGAGGGCGGGGGTGAACTCCTCGCCTTCGCCGGGGCCTTTGGGGGTGACGGCGGGTCCGGTGTCGTAGCCGAGTGCCCGGAGGTTGTCCGCGAGCACGCTCACGTCGTTGCCGCGCACGCCTGTCTTGGCCAGGGCGCGGAAGAACGGCGTGTCACCGAAGAAGACGGGGACGGGCCGGTCGTCGATCCGGTACAGGGGCTTGCCCCTGGCCGCGCGGGCGCCCGGCTTCGGCACCTGGGTGACGACGCCCTGGCCCGTGCCCTTCAGGACGTGTGACCTGCCGAAGCCGAGCGTGCCCGGCAGAGTGCGGCTGTCGGAGAGGTCGGTCCTGGCGACCGTGGCCGTCCGTACCCGGACGGGGGCCGCGGTCTTGGTGTTCTGGCCCGAGTGCGTGCTGCTCCACACCACCGCGCCGGTGCCCGTGGCGCCGACGACCAGCAGGGTGCTGAGCGCGACGGCGACCCTACTGCGCCTTGCCACCGAACGCCTCCAAGGTGCAGCTCTTCTCGACCTTGCTCTGCCGCGCGGCGGTCAGCGTGGAGTTGCCGTTGTACGTCCACCCCGAGTTGTCGGGCAGCGCGGTGACCTTGAGCCCTTTCCGGTTCAGGCATTTCACGTAGGCCCGGAAGTCGTCGTCGTAGTGCGGGTTCGTCGCGCGGTCCATCTCGGGTGGCTGCAGAGGCAGTTTGCCGACGCAGGCCTTGACGGCGGCCTTGGCCGTGGCGCTCTGGTCCGTGTCGTCGATGGAGTCCGGGCCGCGTACTGGGAGCATCTTGTGCCCGTGGTCCTTCAGACAGGTGGCGTAGATGTGCCAGTAGTGGTCCCGTTCCTCCTCCGAGCTGTCGAGACGCAGCTGGGGACGGCCGTCGTCGGCCGGCGGTGAGGCGCTCGCACTCGCCTTGCCGACCGGGGCATCGCTCTGCAGGGAGGCCACGCCCTGCTCCGTCGAGCCGTTTCCGTCGGAGTCGCTCGAACCGCCGCAGCCGGTGAGCAGGAGGGCACCTGAAAGGAGGACGACGGCGCCGAGCACGCGGCTGCGGCGGGGAATCTCGGGGTGGGTCATGGGCGCCATGGTCCGCGCCGTGTGTGGGGAAGCCGTCAGGAACTCTTGCCGGTCCGTTCGGACTTCGACCGGCGCCCGATGACCGGATGCCTGCAAGCTGCCGACGACCTCCCCCGCTCGGCTTCGCTCGAGCGGGGGCCCCATCATGGACTTCCGCCCGGCACGCCGAGAGCACGCACCCGAGCGCCGCTCCTTCTCCCACGGAGATCCATCAGAAGGGCCCTAGACCTGTCGGCGGATCATGCCGTCGTCGCGGGCCCCGGGAGGCAGCTCTCGCCGCAGCCGGTCCTGATCCTGATCCGCCGGGCAGGCCCTGGCCCAGCCGGGCAGCCTCAGCGAGAAGACCGATCCCTTGCCGGGCACGCTCGACGCGTACGCGCTGCCGCCGTGCGCCTCGGCGAGTTTGCGGACGATGGACAGGCCGAGCCCGCTTCCCCCGCTCTGCCGGCTGCGTGACTTCTCAGCCCGCCAGAAACGGTCGAAGACCTTGGGCAGGTCTTCGCCGCTGATGCCGGAACCGGTGTCCTCGACGCTGAACACCACCGCGTCGCCCTCCCCGCGGGCGGACAGGGTGACTGTGCCACCGGCAGGCGTGTGCCGCACGGCGTTGGACACGAGGTTCCCGACCGCCTGACGGAGTCGCACGGGATCGGCGTACAGGGAGGGCACCTGGCCGGCCCGCACCCGAAGCTCAACTCCCGCGGAGCCGGCGTTGCCCTGATGGGCGCGGGCGACCTGGGCGAGCAGAGCGGCCGCGTCGACGTCCTCCGGGCGGAGCTCGAGCGCGCCGGCGTCGGCCGCCGAGAGGTCTCGCAGGTCGTCGATGATGTGCTGTAGGAGCATCGCCTCCTCCAACAGTGAGGAGATGAGGTTCTTGTCCGCGGACACGACACCGTCCTCGACGGCCTCCAGCCAGCCCCGGACGTTGCTGAGCGGCGTGCGCAGTTCATGGGCGACGTCGCTCACCAACGCCCGCCGCATCTGCTCCAGTTCCTGGCGCCTGCTCGACATCAGGTTGAACGCCGCGGCGAGCCTGCCGAACTCGTCGTCGCCGGCCACCTCGACGCGCGCGCTCTGATCGCCTTCCGCCATCCGCCGGGCCGCTCCGGTCAGGGCACGCAGCGGCCTGACCATGCGGGTGCCGGCGACGAAGGTGACCGTCACGGTGACCAGCAGTACCGCGACGGTGACGCCGGTGATCCTCATGCGGTTGGCGTCGGAGAGGTCGAAGAACGTGGTGATCTTCCGGTCGGGTGCGGTGGCGAAGAGGAGTGCCGGTGGCGCCACGAAGGGGTCGAGTTGTTGACGCCGTGCGGTGGAGAGACATGTCGCCACGGAACGGGAGTCGGGAGTACCGCGGGCGGTGGAAGGTGTCCAGGTCAGGTCGTCGGCGAGCTGTACCGGCGGGGCATGGCGGTCGGTGAGGCAGTCGTTGACGAGCCGGCCCAGCTGAGAAAGCGCCCTGCCCTCAGTGGGGGTGCGCCGCAGAAGGCCGTCCAGCCCGCATCGGTCACTCGTCTCCAGGAGGTGGCCGCCGACCTCAACCGTCGCCCGCCCGTTCGGTGTCCGTGTGACCTCGACGTCCTGCGGCGATCCGGAGGCACGCAGGCACTTCACGACCTGGTACGCCGCGGCCTCCACTGCGGCCCGTTCCCGGCCCGTCAACCGGAAGGGGCCGACGGCGCGCGGATCGATGCGGTCGGATAGCGCGCCGTCGGCGCGGCGAGCGAGTGTGGTGTCCACGGCCAGCGCGTCGACGGTCGCCGACGCCGTCGAGGGCAGCGATCTCGCCGGCCTACGGCTGTCTTCCCCGGAGTCCGCCAGCAAGTGGCGGTCCTCGTCGGTCAGCATGATCCGGCGGCCGGTCTGCCGCGACAGGTCGCGGATCGTCGGCCCGGCACCGCTCCAGTCCGGGTGCGTGGCCGCGAAGCCGACGAGCGTGTCGTAGATCCGCGCGTCGTCGGTGAGGACCTGGCCGTGCTCACGTCCGATGGCGACGGCGGTGAGGCTGACGACGAGCCAGGCCGTAGCGACGATCGAGCACAGGGAGACCAGCGCGGACAGCCCCAGCAGCCGCGACCGCAGGCTTCTGCGCAGCGGTATGTCACCTCGCACGGGAACCGGTCTCGCCGTTGGACGAATCCACGGAACGGACATCGGCGGCCTTGTAGCCGACGCCGTAGACCGTGAGCAGCAGCTGGGGCCGGGTGGGATCGTGCTCGATCTTGCGGCGCAGGTTCATGACGTGGCCGTCGACGGTGCGGGTCGTGACATAGCGGTCGATGCCATGCAGGTGCTCCAGTATCTGTTTCCTGGTGAACACCCGGCCCGGAGCCGATGCCAGCATTTCGAGCACACGGAACTCGCCGGGAGTGCAGTCGGTCAGCCGGCCGTCCACGCGGGCCTCGAACCGGGCGGGGTCGACCACGAGCGGGCCCACGACGAGTACGGGTTCAGCCTGTGGGGCGGCCCTGGCAGCGGGGGCGGCCGTGCGGCCGGCTCGCCTCAGCAGGGTACGGACGCGGGCGGTCAGTTCGCGCGGGCTGAAGGGCTTGGTCATGTAGTCGTCCGCGCCGAGGTCGAGGGCGAGCAGCAGGTCGTCCTCCTCCGTGCGGGCGGTGAGCATCAGGACCGGCACATCGGATTCCCTTCGCAGTACCCGGCACACGTCCAGCCCGTCCGTGCGCGGCATCATCCAGTCCAGCACCACGAGATCGGGCATCCGCCGCCGGATCGCGTCCAGGGCGGCCCGCCCGTCGTGGACGACACCGACCGAATGGCCTTCCCTCTCCAGATAGCGGCGGATGAGATCGGCCTGTTTGGGGTCGTCGTCGGCGAGCACAACATACGCACACATGTGACCATCGTAGAAAACGCGGCAGCCCGCACCCTGCTGCGGCCGCGGAAGTCGCCAAGAGGGCACCGGACGAGGACAGGAACACAACACCTTCCTGACATTCGGCCCCACACCTGATGCCGCCCGGGCCGCCCGCGCGTACCCGCGGCCGGCTCAGATCCAGGTGTCGAGCCACATCCTGGCGCGCCAGTCGGCGTACGGGATCGTCTGCCCGGCGTAGATCGGGAAGAAATAGATGAAGTTCCAGGCGATGAGCAGGACGAGAACGCCTGCGGTCACGGCACCGTGTGTGCGGCGCTTGTGCGTTGCTCCCGGCGGACCAAGCAGGGCTCCCAGCGTCATCGTCACGGCCAGGCACAGGTACGGCACGAAGACGACGGCGTAGAAGGAGAAGATCGTGCGGTCCTGGTAGAGGAACCAGGGCAGGTAACCGGCGCCCACGGCACACAGGATGGCGCCGGAGCGCCAGTCGCGGCGCAGTGCCCACCGATAGAGCAGATACACGAGGGCGCAGCAGGCCGACCACCACAGGAGCGGTGTGCCCAGGGCGAGGATCGTCTGCGAGCAGTCGATGGTCGTGTGGCAGCCGTCCTTCCCGGGTTTCGGTGACTCGTAGTGGAACAGCACAGGGCGGCCCAGGGATGGCCAACTCCATGGATTCGACTCGTACTTGTGCGGAGCGTGCAGCCCCACGTTGAACTGGTAGACCCCGTACTCGTAGTGCCACAGGCTGCGCAGCGGGGCCGGGATCCAAGACCAGGTGCCGCCGCGGCCGTCCGCCCAGTGCCGTCCGTAACCGTTGTCGGACACGAACCAGCCGGTCCAGGTCGCCAGATACGTCACGACAGCGACCGGAACCAGGGACATCACCGACCAGCCGAAGTCCTTGCGCAGCACCGCGCGGTAGGGACGGCGCGCCCCGGCCATGCGGCGGGCGCCGACGTCCCACAGCAGGGCGAGGACCACGAAGAAGGCGAGGAAGTACAGGCCGTTCCACTTGGTGGAGGACGCCAGGCCCAGGAAGAAGCCGGCTGCGAGCCGCCAGGGCCGCACTCCCGTCCCGGCCCGGTCGCCGGTGTGTGCGTCCGGGCGTATGCGGCCGTCCTCAGCCACCGGCAAGGCTGCCGCTAGCCGCGCCCGCGCCCGGTCCCGGTCGATGAGCAGGCAGCCGAACGCCGCCAGCACGAAGAACATGACGACGAGGTCCAGCAGAGCGGTGCGGCTCATCACGTAGTGCAGGCCGTCCACCGCCATCAACGCTCCGGCCAGGCAGCCCAGCAGAGTGGAACGGAACAGGCGGCGGCCTGTTCGGCACAGCATCAGCACCGACAGCGTGCCGAGGACCGCCGTCATGAAGCGCCAGCCGAAGGGAGTGAGGCCGAACATCCACTCGCCGAGGGCGATCACCCACTTGCCCGTCGGCGGGTGCGCGACGAAGGAACCGGTGTCGGAGAGCGGGATCACCTGGGGGTCCGCCAGGATCTGCGGATCGGCGATCTTGCGATCCGGCCAGGTCCCCTCGTAGCCGAGCCTGAGCAGCGCCCAGGCGTCCTTGGCGTAGTACGTCTCGTCGAACACGACCGCCCGCGGCCGGCCAAGGTGCCAAAAGCGCGGCAGTCCGGCGAGGACCGCCACCAGCAGCGGCCCGCCCCATCCCGACCAGCGCGCCAGTCGGCCCGCCGCCAGCGGGGACAGACCGAGCATGCGCCACACCCGTGACCCGGGTTCGGAAAACGGCACGACCAGGCGGTCGCGTACGGACGTACGCGGAGGCTCTTCGTACCCGAAGCGGCGCAGCCGCCGCTCCCAGGAGACCGCCTGGGGCTTCGCCGCCTGCTGAGGCTCGCCGGCCAACGCGGGCGCGTTCTCATGAATCACGTGGTGCGCTTTCCGTGCGGGGAGAGCAGGACAAGCGAGGATCAGCTGACCGGCGGGCGGTGGTAGTCACGTCGGCTCAGTCAGCCCTCACTCAGGGGGACCGCTCGAAGCTGGCCGAGGTGCTACCTGGTGGTTGAGGTCCGTGTCGGCATCGGGACCGGCTCGGGGGTTGAGGGGCGGTACGGCATCGGCACCGGCCGGGTGGTTGACGTACAGGTCGGCATCGGCACCTCCTTGGCAGTGGAGCCGGGGCGGGCCGGCGACGGCACCGGCACCGGCACCGGACCAGTGGTTGACGTACAGGAAGGCACCGGCGCCTCGTTGGCAGTGGACGCGGGCCGGACCGTCGACGGCATCGGGGCCGACTCGGCAGAGGTGACGGGACGGGGCTGAGGGCCAGTAGGCCCGCCCTGAGCGAAAGAGCTCGGCAGGACCAGCAGTCCGACGCCGAGTCCGGCAAGGGTCAGTGCGGATCCGGTGGTCATCCAGGCTGTCCGGGATCGCTGTCGGGCGCGAACGCCGGCGTGCAGTCGATTTCGGTGCCGGTCCTCATAGGGCGTGTCCTCCTGGCTGTCACGCATCATGCGTGCCAGGTCCTGCTCGAAGTGATCCATGGCTCCTTCTTCACTCGACCGGCTTGACTGCTTCGGCCAGAAGCTGCCGCAGGCGTGCGACGCCGCGTGCCGTGAGCGAACGGGCGGTACCCACCGGACACCCCAGCGCCTCGGCGACGTGCCGCTCGGGCAGGTCCTGGTAGTAACGCAGCACCACCGCAGCCCGCTGCCGCGCCGGCAACAACGCCAACATGGCCTCCAACCGGGTCCGTTCGTCCACGGCGGCGGTCTCGTCACCCACCCCGGGCGGGTCGGGCAACTGGTCGACGGGGTGCTCTCCCCACCAGCGACGCCGTGCCGAGCGAGCCGCGGCACGGACCAGAACCCTGCGCACATAGGCCTCGGGCGCCTGCTCGGCCACCTTCGGCCAGGCAAACCACAGCTTGACCAGCGCCTCCTGCAGCAGATCCTCCGCCCGGTGCCGGTCTCCGCCAGTGAGCAGCCTCGCCAGATGAAGCAACGCAGACCATCGAGCCGCCACGAACCGGTCGAACTCATCGGCCCGCGACTGCCCCATCTGCGTCGACCCTTACCTCTCTGCCGAACACGCCGGCCTCTACCGCACGAAACGCGGCACGGCGCCATCGACCACGTACGCCGCCGCACGACCGCGGACGCCCCCACACCTACACAAAGACACTGACCCCTGCCTCGCTATGCACTCTCGCCATGTGGCGTGCGTCACATATTCCATCCTGGCGATGCTCACGACGCGACTCGTGTTCGCGGACGCCATCGGGGGAGGGGCAGTCGGCGTGAGTCGTCGATGCGCACGTCCGGCCGCGGGGCTTCCGCGGCCGGGTACGCTCTCCTGCTTGCGACCAGCCGGTACGTCGCCGGTCAGTTCGTGAGGAGATGGGCGCGGCCGAACATGGACGCGGCGGCTCGCGCCGTCGGCGTGCCGGAGTCCAGATCGGCGCCGGCCTGCCGCAGTACCGCCACCACGTCGTCCGCGCCCTTGAACAAGGCACCGGCGATGGGGGCCTGGTCCCGGGCGTTGCGCAGTTCCGGGTCGGCGCCGAGCCGGAGCAGGGCCCCTACGGTGTCCGCGTGGCCGTGATAGGCGGCGAGCATCAGGAGGGTGTTGCCGGCCGCGTCGCTCGCGTTCACCGGGAGCCCGTGCTCCACGAACTCCAGCAGTTGTTCCGTGCTGCCCTCCCGGGCCAGGTCCAGGGCGATGGCCACGACACGTTGCGTCTGCTCAGGAGTCAGACCGCGACTGGTCATACGTACCTTCTCCTGATCCGGCGGTCACAGCTGGCCGGTGCGTTCGTGACGGGGCGGCGGTGTCCGGGTCTGCCCGGCGTGGTCGAGTTCTGGGCCAACGCCGGGCAGCGAGTGAGGCGTCCCGCGTGTTTCGTCGGGCCACCGGGGTCAGAGATCGCCGGCCGCCAGGGCCTCGATCGCCTTGCGGACGCCTTCGCCGTAGGCCGGGTCCGCCTGGGTGCAGTTGGCGATGTGCCGTTCGACGGTCTGCTGCGACGCACCGTTGATCGCGCGCGCCGTGTTCTCGAAGAGGGCTTGCCGCTGCTCGGGACTCATCAGGCGGAACAGGTTGCCGGGCTGCTCGAAGTAGTTGTCGTCGTCCGCACGGAAGTCGAACCGATCGGCGAAGGCACCCACGGCCTGGCCCGGCTCCCGGTAGGCAGGCTGTTCCTGCCAGCGTCCGTAGGAGTTGGGCTCGATGCCCGGAGTGGATCCCTGGTTGCCGTCGACGCGCATGCCGCCGTCGCGGTGGTAGGAGTTCACCGGGTTCTTCGGGGCGTTGACGGGGATCTGGTGGTGGTTCACACCGAGGCGGTAACGCTGGGCGTCGCCGTAGGAGAAGAGGCGGCCCTGCAGCATCCGGTCGGGGGAGAAGCCGATGCCAGGAACCACGTTCGCCGGGGTGAATGCCGCCTGCTCGACATCCGCGAAGTAGTTGTCTGGGTTGCGGTTGAGCTCCCACTCACCGACCTCGATCAGCGGGTAGTCCTTCTTCGACCAGATCTTGGTGAGGTCGAAGGGGTGGAAGCGGTAGTTCTCCGCGTCGGCCTCCGGCATGACCTGGATGAACAGCTTCCACTTCGGGAAGTCGCCGTTCTCGATCGCCTCGAAGAGGTCGCGCTGGTGGGACTCGCGGTCCTTGCCGATGAGGGCCTCGGCCTCGGCGTCGGTGAGGTTCTCGATCCCCTGTTGGGTGCGGTGGTGGAACTTGACCCAGAACCGCTCGCCCTCGGCGTTGACCAGGCTGTAGGTGTGGGAGCCGAAGCCGTGCATGTGCCGGTACGAGGCGGGGATGCCTCGGTCGGACATCACGATGGTGACCTGGTGCAGGGCCTCGGGGAGATGGGTCCAGAAGTCCCAGTTGTTCTCCGGGTCGCGGAGGTTGGTACGCGGGTCACGCTTCACCGCGTGGTTGAGGTCGGGGAACTTCAGCGGGTCGCGGAAGAAGAACACCGGTGTGTTGTTTCCGACGAGGTCCCAGTTGCCCTCGTCCGTGTAGAACTTCAGGGCGAAGCCGCGGATGTCACGCTCGGCGTCAGCCGCGCCGCGCTCACCCGCGACGGTGGAGAACCGGCCGAACATGGCGGTCTGTTTGCCGATCTCGGAGAAGATCTTGGCGCTCGTGTACCGCGTGATGTCGTGGGTCACCGTGAAGGTGCCGAACGCGCCCGAGCCCTTGGCGTGCATCCGGCGCTCCGGAATCACTTCGCGGTCGAAGTGGGCGAGTTTCTCCAGAAACCACACGTCCTGCAGGAGCATCGGGCCACGCGGACCGGACGTCAGCGAGTTCTGGTTGTCGGGAACCGGTGTGCCGGCAGCCGTAGTCAACGGCTTCTGGTTGTTCTCGGGCAAAGCTCGCTCCTCGGTGAGTGGTTCCTCGCCTGCGCTCAAGGCATGACGGTCCTGGCCAGTCGGGTGTCCGTCCAAGCGGCTCTGCGGCTCGTACCGGCACACATACTATGTTGGAACATATCTACGTCAAGGTGCGATGCCGGGACACACGTGGTCTTGAATCCGCCTTCGCGACCCCGGCAGGGCACATGTGTTAGCAATGTTGGTCGCCGTCCGCGAAGAAATCGGGCGCGATCCTTCGTCCCGTGCTCGCCGGTGCCCGCACATCGACTGGCTGCTGCACACTTCACGACCGCTGGTCCACGTCCCGGCACTGCACGTGTTTCTGGGACGTCCACGGGAGCGGATGCCGTGACTCGGCCGGCAACGATCTCTGAGCCCCTGCCGATACCGATGCCTGTCCGGATCCGCAGCCGTGCCGCTCCGATGCCTGTCCGGAGCCGCTGGGCCGGTTCAGTTCACCAGCGCAGCGGTCACCCGCCGGACGATCTCGCGGCGCTGCTCACGGTCGTCGATGTCCACCACCGCCAGTACCTCGGGATTGGAGGCCTCCCACAGCATCGCGATGTGGATCACCAGGGCCTGCAGTACCCGGGCCTCGAACCGGGTGGAGACCACGCCCTTGGCCTGTGCCGCGGCGATGGCGGCGCTCCTGTCGCGGACGTCTTCCACCCCCTGCTCGTTGATCGTCTCGTCCCGTTCCATGCGCTGCCAGGTGATCAGCCGGGGAAACTCCGGATGCGTGGCGTAGATGTCACTCAGGTGCGCCGCGACCTCGGGGAGGTCCTCCGCATCGCGGGGCAGGTTCGTGACGATGTGCTCGACCAGACTGTTCCAGACCGCTTCGAACAGTCCGGCCTTGTTCTTGAAGTAGTGGTAGATCTGCGCCTTGTTGCACTGTGCGGCGGCCGCGATGCGGTCGACGCGGGCGCCGTGCAGCCCGTACGCGGCGAACTCGGCCCGACCGGCTGCGATGAGTCGTTGCTTGGTGGCTTCGGCGTCGCGCTGCATGCGCCGAGCGTAGCGCAGCTCCTAACTAACCGTTTACTTGACAGCCCTCTCGCGCCGGGCGTCTAATCAACTAACCGGGTAGTTGATAACTGCTGCGGCAGACCTCGAGTCCTGCCCACAGCGACCAAGGGCCGCAGCACTCATCCACGGGGGCCCGTGGTGAGGGGGCGGGAACGTGGAATCAGTCATGACGATGGTCGGTCGGGACGGTGAGCAGGCGCAGCTGTCGGCGTTCGTACGGGCCGGCGAGGGAAAGTGCCTCGTCCTCAGAGGCGAGTCGGGGGTCGGCAAGACCACCCTGCTGAACTACGCGGCAGGAATGGCGGCCCGGGACGGCCACCTCGTGATCCGGGCCACAGGAGTGGAGACGGAGTCCGAGCTGCCCTACGCCGGGCTGCGCCAGCTCCTTCACCCGTTGCTCTCCGACGTCTCGCAACTGGACACCGGCACCGGCGCGACGTTCGGCGCCGTCTTCGGCCGGACGGATGGCACGCCTCCGTCCGTCATGACCCTTGGCTTGGCGGTGCTCCGACTGCTGTCGTCCGTCGCGTCGAAGCGGCCGCTGCTGCTGGTCCTGGACGACGGTCATTGGCTGGACGACGCCAGCGCCGCGGTATGCGGATTCGTGGGCCGACGGCTGGCCGATAGCCCGGTGAAGCTGCTGATGGCGGTACGTGGCGACGTCGCTTCGCGCTTCCCCGCCGCCGCGCTGACGCAGACACCAGTCACCGCACTCGCGGACAACGATGCCGCGCTCATGCTGGACCGGTACCGCCCGGCGTTGAGCAACCGGGTCCGCACACTCGTGCTGAACCAGGCCCGGGGCAACCCGCTGGCGCTACTGGAACTTCCACCCCACCTCGTCGGCCACGTCATTGATCGACTGCCGGACGATCTGCTCGGCCGGCCCGGCGAACCGCTGCCCAGGCGACTGCAACACATCTACGGCGCCCGCATCGCGGCCTTGAACGACAGTGTCCGTGCGGAGCTACTGAAAGGCGCCCTCGACGGAGCGGGAGCCGGGCCGGGCTACGGCGCGCCCCCGTCCTCGCGCTACCGCATGCGCGACGTCGAGGAGGCGGTGGCGTGCGGCCTGCTGGTGGACGAACCGGTCACCGGCGAGCTCGCCTTCCGGCATCCCCTCGTACGCACGAGCGTCGTGCGGTCGGCCACGCCCAACCAGCGCCGCGCCGCTCATCACGCGCTGGCACGGACACACCAGGAAGACCTCGACCGGCGCGCCGCGCACTTGGCGGCGGCCACGGTCGATCCCGACGAGGAGGTGGCCGGAGTCCTGGAGGCGGCGGCCGAGTCAGCGACCCGGCGCGGCAGTGCCCTCACGGCTGTGACCTGGCTGACCCGTGCCGCCGAGCTCAGCGACAATCACGCCGACCGGTCCCGGCGACTGGACGACGCGGCGTTCGTCGCAGGGCATGCGGCCCGCTTCGGCCAGGCGCGCAGGCTCGTGCAGGCCGGTCTCGCACCCGGGGCCGGCCAGTCCCCGGCCGCGGTCCTGACCTCCGGATACCTGGCGCTGTATCAGGAAGGCGAAGTGCGCTCCACGCACCGCCGGATCACAGCTGCGATCGAGAGGCTCCGCGACGGCGGGCCGGACCGGCGTGACGAAGTGCTCGATCGGCTGGTGGCCCTCCTGCTCGCCGTCAGCCAGTACGCCGCGGACCGCACGCTCTGGGAGCGCACACATGAACTCCTCGCGTCCCTGGGGGACCTCGTCACCGAGCGGTCGAAGATGTACAGCGGCACCTGGAGCGACGTCATCCGTCACGGAGCCGGCTGGTCCGGACCGGTGGAACAGGCAGCGGCGAGCCTGCACGGCCAGGAACCCTGGGACGTCACACGGTTGGCCGTGTCGGCGTACCACCTCGACATCCTGAGCCAGGTGCGCCCCCATCTCCAGCGCGTCGTGGACCGGGAGTTGGAGACCGGTGCCATGTCCAGCGGCATGGTCATGCTGCAGCTGATCATGCTCGACCAGATGGCCGTCGGGGAGTGGGCCGCGGCCGAGCGCACAGGAGCGCGCGCGTTGGCCCTGGAAGCCGAGCACGGTCACGACCTGTTCGCGCACCAGACCCGGGGATATCTGGCCCAGCTGGCGGCGATGCGTGGCCAGGTGCGGAAGGCGCGCGAGCTGCGGACGGTGGTCGATTCCTGGGCCCGCCCGCGCGGAGTCGGGTTCCTGACCCAGATCGCCGACGCCGCAGGGGCGACGGCCGCGCTGAGCGACGGCGACTACGAAGCCGCGTACTCCCACGCCACCGGCATCACGGTCCCGGGAACGTTCCAGCACTACGCACATCAGGCTTCGCGTACCCTGCTCGACCTCGTCGAGGCGGCCCTGCACACCGGGCGGGCCGAGCAGGCCCGGGAGCACGCGCTGGCCGCACGGGACGCCGGCCTCCCGGGTACCTCACCGCGCCTGGCCTTGCTCACCTACGGGGCGTTGGCGATCACCGCCGACGACGAGGAGGAAGCCGCCGGTATGTATACACGCGCCGAGTCCCACCCGGCCGCGGCGCGCTTCCCGTTCGAGCTGGCGCGGGTCAGGGCGGCGTACGGGAGCCGTCTTCGGTACGTGCATGGAGGTGCGGCGGCCCGGCGGTACCTGGCCCAGGCCGCCGACTCCTTCGACCGGCTGGGCGCGGTTCCCTGGGCCGACCGGGCCCGCGACGAGCTGCGGGCCACCGGGCCCCGGGCCCATACGTCGGTGCGCGCCCCGCTGTCGCTGACGTCGCAGGAGCGCGAGATAGCCGCCCTGGCGGCGAGCGGTATGACGAACGAGGAGATCGGCGCGCGGACGGGGCTGTCCCAACGCACCGTCAGCACCCGTCTGTACCGCATTTTCCCCGCGCTGGGCGTCACGTCGCGGAGCGCGCTCCGCGGTGCTCTGGACCGGCTGGATGAGGTCTCACCAGCGGTAGTCCGGTGACAGCGGGGCGGTGATCGGGCGACGGTCGTTCACCGAAGAGGGAACGCGCACTGAAGATTGGACTTGACGATCCAGTTTTGAGGAGCTCATTATTGGACTATGAAGTCCAGTTATAGCTCTTCCCGTGACCCCGGAGCGAGCCCTTCGGCCGCTTCCCGTGGTGCCGGCGTAGTGCTGGTGATTCTTTCGGTCTGCTCGGTGTCCTATGCGCTGGTGCAGTCGATGGTCAACCCGGCACTGGAATCCCTGCGCGACCAAGTCCACACGGACCAGCTCGGGGTCAGCTGGGTGCTCACGGCGTTTCTCCTCGCGAGTGCCGTCCTGACTCCCATACTCGGCCGACTCGGCGACCAGACGGGCAAACGCCGCATCCTGGTCGCTGTCCTGTTGCTCCTGACGATCGGAAGTGTCGTCGCGGCGCTGGCGACCAGCCTGCCCGTACTGGTCGTCGGGCGCGTGCTGCAAGGAGCGGGCGGTGCCACCCTGCCGTTGGCCTTCAGCGTCATCCGCGACCTGCTGCCCCGTGAACAGGTCGGTGCGAAGATCGGCATGATCGCGGCGGTGAGCGCCGTTGGCGGCGCCATCGGCCTGGTGGTCACCGGCCCGATCATCGACGCACTCGGCGTGCCGTGGCTGTTCTGGCTGCCCGCCATCGCCAACGGGATCATGGCTCTCTTCGTGCTCCTCCTCGTTCCGGAGACCGGCACCTCGACAGGCGGCCGGATGAACTGGTCAGCCGGCGTCATGCTCTCCGCCACGCTCGTCCTCCTGCTGCTGCCGCTGAGCCTGGGGCAGGACTGGGGCTGGGGATCGGCCAGGACCCTGGGGCTGTTCGCCGCCGCCGTGCTGGCCGGAGCGGTGTGGGTGGCCATCGAGTCGCGCTCCACGTTCCCGTTGATCGACATGACCGTGTTCCGGATGCGTCCGGTATGGACGGCGAATCTCGCGTCGTTCCTCTTCGGAGTCACCCTGTACTCCGCGCTCGGTTTCATCCCCGTCTTCCTTCAGACGCCCGCCGGCACTGGCTACGGACTCGGTGAGTCCGTGACGGTGTCCGGCCTGCTCTTCCTTCCGGTGATGGCCTCCCAGTTCACCGGTGGCCTTGCCGCCGGGCCCCTCGCCAGGAGGATGTCGGCGAAGGTGCTGCTCGTCACCGGCACCCTGCCGACCATCATCGGCTTCGTCCTGCTGGCGTTGCTGCACAGCAGTGCCTGGCTCGTGTCCCTCGCCGCCGCGATCGCCGGTCTGGGATTCGGAATCGGCCTCGCGGCGCTGTCCGCGGCGGTCGTCCACGCCGTTCCCGCCGAACACACCGGCGCGGCAACCGGGATGAACGCGAACATCCGCACGATCGGAGGTGCCGTGGGCGCCGCCGCCGTCGCCGCCATCCTCGCGTCGCATACGACCACCGGCGGATTCCCCAGTGAGGACGGGTTCACGACGGCCTTCCTGCTGCTGGCCCTGGCCGGCGTGGTCGGGCTCATCTCCTGCTTGCTCATCCCGACCGGATCGGGGAGCACGGGCCCCGAGGAGGCGACCGCGGAACGGAGCCGCTCCCAGCCCGTCTCCCAGTCCGAACGTGACCTCGCCTGAACTCGTCGACGAGACACGCGACCGGTTGTCCGACGGCATGCGTTTCCGACGACGAAAAGACGCACACCACATACCCAGGGAGTGTTCGATCATGACCACAGCCGCCGACACCCGCCCCATCGAGAACCTGATCGCCGAGTACGCGGAACTGGTCGACACCGGCGATCTGGCCGGCATGGGCAGGCTCTTCGCCGAGGGCGTTTTCATCGGGAGCGACGGCACTCGGCACGAGGGCAGTGAGGCCGTCGAGAAGATGCTGCGGGACCGCACGATCGTCCACGATGACGGCACGCTGCGCACACACCACGTCACCACCAACATCCGCATCGAAGTCGACGAGGAGGCCGGCACGGCCACGGCCCGGTCCTACCTGACAATTTTCCAGGAGGCGGCCGGACTGCCGCTGCAGCCCATCGCGGCCGGCCGGTACCGTGACCGCTTTGTGCGGCGTGACGGCTCCTGGCGATTCGCCGAACGCCGAATCCACATCCACCTGGTGGGCGACACCAGCTACCACATGAGCTGACTCGGCTTCGCGCAACGGACGAAGCCCGCTTCTTCCGAGCACCGGGGGCGCCCCAAGTCCGGTTTCAGGCCTGTCGGGATGACCGTCGACGTGCCGTTCGGGCCTGAAGATCAGCCGAGAGCGGCCTCTGAGCCGGACCTGCGGGGGGTGGCCGTGTCACGCGTCCCAGCCGTGTGTGACCGGCCCCTTTGGCCAGCTTCTCCTCCCCCTCCGGCGCATCCTTCTACCTCGCGCGGTGGCCGCCTCCGCCGCCCTGACGAGAAAGGTGTCTCCCGGCAGCGGCGAGATACACACACATAAATCCGCTACGAACGTGTCACCCGTGAGAAGCAGCCGCATCAGGGCATCCTGACTAGGCCGTCGCGTCCCGCTTCGGCTGAACTGGCCGTTCACTAGGGCGACTTGGGGCAGTCGGCGGTACGCCCCGCTCACTCTGTGCCCCTCCCCTCATGACTCGTCACCTGCTTGACGGGTGACTAAAGGTGCGTAAGGATCGCCATGTGCGAACGAATCACTAGCTTAACCGGTGTCGATGCGCCAGGTGTGTCAGCCAAGGTGTCTCTGCTGCCCCGTCCTCGCTCGGCCGTCAGCTGCCAACTCTTCACCACCCGAGACAAGGAGTTCCACACATGAATCCGACCGGAGATACCAACCCCACCACCACAGGCCGTCGCAAGTTCCTGGGTCTGGCCGCGGGTGCTGTCGCCGCCACTCAGCTCGGCATGCCCGGCCAGGCGCAGGCGGCGACAGGCGGGGTGGCATCGGCGGGTTCCACGTCGGTGACGGGCGCCTCCCTCGGCTCCGCCCGGCCGATCCCCGGAGTCCGTCCCTTCCGCATCAGGGTTCCGCAGCGGGAGATCAGTGACCTTCGGCGGCGGCTGCGGGCCATACGCTGGCCGGAGCGCGAGACCGTCGGTGACCGGTCCCAGGGCGCCCAACTGGCGAAGGTCCGCCCGCTGGCCGAGTACTGGGGAACCGGATACGACTGGCGCAAGGTCGAGGCGAGGCTCAACGCGCTGCCGCAGTTCATCACCGAGATCGACGGGGTGGACATCCAGTTCGCCCACATCCGCTCGCCGCACCCCGACGCTCTGCCGATGCTCATGACGCACGGCTGGCCGGGCTCGATCATCGAGCTCCTGAAGGTCATCGACCCGCTCACCAACCCGACGGCCCACGGCGGGCGCGCCGAGGACGCCTTCCACCTCGTCCTGCCGACGCTGCCCGGCCACGGTTTCTCCGGCAAGCCGACGTCGACCGGGTGGAACCCGGCCCGCATGGCGACCGCGCTCCACCAGCTCATGGTCCGGCTCGGGTATCAGCAGTACGTCTCCCAGGGCGGCGACCACGGCTCGATCATCGCTCAGATCCAGGCCACCCAGCGGCTGAAGGGTCTGCTCGGCATCCACATCAACATGCCGGGCACCGTGCCGCCGGACGTCCTGCGCCACCTGCGCAACTTCGATGCCGCGCCCTCGAACCTGTCCGCTCGTGAAACGGTCGCCTATGACCGGCTGCTGCACTTCTACCGCGACGGTTTCGGCTATGCGGCGATGATGAACGAGAGCCCGCAGACCATCGGTTACGCCCTCGCCGACTCGCCCCTCGCGATGGCGGCGTACTACTACGACAAGATCGCGGAGTGGACCGACTCCGGCGGCGAGCCCGAGAAGGTCCTCACCTACGACGAGATGCTCGACGCCATCTCGCTGTACTGGCTGACCAACACCGGGGCGTCGTCCTCCCGGCTGTACTGGGAAGGCACCCAGGCCGGCGGCGGCCCGTTCAACGCGCGCGACATCCCCGACGTCCCGGTGGCGGTCACGGTGTTCCCGGCCGAGATCTACCCCGCGCCGCGGAGCTGGGGCGAGCGGGCCTACGGCAACCTCATCCACTGGAACGAGGTCGACAGGGGAGGCCACTTCGCCGCCTGGGAGCAGCCGCAACTGCTGGCCCAGGAGCTGCGCACGGCCTTCAGGTCGCTGCGGGGCTGAGACGGGGCGTGGGTGGTTGATCCGAACGTCTCGTTCTTCTGAGTGCGACGCACACCATCAGGGCGCCTGCTCCCGCCACGGCGGCGTGGCCGAGTTCTACGAGTAGGTCGCGTACGTGACCGCGGGCGGCAAGAGGCCCGGTCGGTGGTTGGCCGGCCGGGCTGTCTTCACGGCGTCCTCACCGCCGACGCTCCTCGGCCCGGCCCGTCCCCTGGGCGGCCCGTCCCTGGCCGTCCTGTCCTCGTGACCGCCCAGCACCAGCGGATCGCTCACGGCGGGATTCTTTGAAGTCAACAGATCGAGCGACACGGCGAACCCCGGTCCCCGAAGACCAGTACTTCCGGCACCGTCATCCTGGAATGTCGGTCCTGCCGCACATCTCTGCCCGGCGGCACGCGCATGTGTCCTTCCTCACTGCTTGAGCGGTCGTGTGAACCACGCACCGGCCCGGCTCCGGTTGTCAGGCATGGGAAGCAATGAACTCACCGACAAGGTGGCTCAACTCATCGAGAAGCCGGGGCCGTTGAGTATCGTCCAGGCCGGCGATCCGGTGCTCCGGAAGAAGACCGCTTCCTATGACGGGCAGCTCGACGACGACATGCTGCAGCATCTGATCGCCAGGATGCGCGAGACGATGGAGCAGATCCATGGAGCTGTCGGACTGGCCGCACCGCAGGTCGGTCTGCCGGTGCGGCTCGCGGTGCTGTCGACACCCGCAGAGTTCTCCGCTCGGTTGATCGAGCGCGGGCAGCAGCCCGTGCCGTTCACCGTGCTGGTCAACCCCTCGTACAAGGCTGTCGGACGACCACGCAGGGCGAGCTTCGAAGGGTGCCTGAGCGTGGACGGCTGGCAGGCCGTGGTGACTCGTCCCGACCGGATCAGGCTGACTCGCGAGGACGAGGCGGGACAGCGCCATGTGGAAGAGCATGCCGGGCTAGGGGCGCGGATCATGCAGCATGAGACCGACCACCTCGATGGAATGCTCTACCTTGACCGCGCCGAGCTGCGGTCCCTCTCGACGACGGAGCAGGCAGTGGTGCGGTGGGGTGCCGGCGGACTGGCTGACGCCGCCAAGCAACTCGGCTTCCCGCTGCCCTGACGGACCTCTGGAACGGGGGAGTTGAACCGGACCCCCGCCCTATCAGAGCCAACCGCGGCGTGCACCGGCGGCCCTGCCAGGCGAGCCGTATGCGTGTCCCTGCCCCGGCACGTTCCATCAGACTCTGGGGACGCGGCGCTGGACGGTCCTTCTGCTGAGGCCCGTCTGCGAGGCGATCGCCTTCTCGGCGACGCCCGCGACCAGCAGCGACAGCAGGACAGCAGGACAGCAGGACAGCAGGGACAGCAGGACAGCAGGGACAGCAGGGACGGAAGTTTGCCGTCGGGCGGTGACAGGGAAGGGTGTGTCGCGGTGTCATCCGTGGCCAAGTCGTCGCCCGCCTCCGATAGATGCAGGGGGGCGTTCTCCCAGTAGCCCTCGAACAGGGCGATCAAGGCGTCGAGCCGGCTGCTGTCCCTGACCAGCGCGGTGGTCGGTTGGTGAGGGCTGTCCTGGGGTCACCGAGCCCCAGGGGGGAAGACGTGCCGTCGTGTCCGGGGCCGGGCCGCCTGGAGGCCGTCTGCCGGTGGTCCGGGCATCTGGCCACGGTCACGGCTGTCGTCGGTGATCAGGAAGGACGGTTCGTCTCGTCCGATGTAGCCCCGTCGCCACTTTTGGTGTGCGACAGCCCCGGCGGGTTGGCGAACGACGGGGTGACCGCGGCTGCGCCCACCGCGACGCCTGCTGTGAACGTCGCCAACAAGCGGATGTGTCTCGTCGGTTCCGTGCCTCTCCGGGCGCGCTGAGTGCCGTTCATCTGCGCGGCGGAATCCGCCGGCCCTGAGGCAGGTGTCACTCGATATCGCCGGCACAGCTGGGACATGTCACCAGGGCGACGAGGGACATGTGCACCCCGCGAAGTATCCAATCACCGGCTTGACTGGTGACTGAACGGCTGCCATGATTGCATCACCTCCTAAACCGGTGACACCGTGAATGTCCTGGTCAGTAGACGCCCGAAGACCTTTCGACCCAGATGGGGAGCATCAGTCATGGCAGTCAGCTACACCGCCGTTGTCGACGTCGACGGAGAGGGTCGGAACGGCGGTCACGTCCGCTCCTCCGACGGTCTGCTGGAGACCGACCTCGCCCTCCCCAAGGAGCTCGGCGGCGCCGGCACCGCGACCAACCCCGAGCAGCTCCTGGCCGCAGGCTGGGCCGCCTGCTTCCTCGGCGCCCTGCGTCGCGCCGCCACCCTCCGCAAGGTCCGGCTCACCAGCACCACCATCACCGCCGAGATAACCCTCACGCACGGCGACGACGGCGAGTTCTCCCTCTCCGCGGTCCTCAACCCCGTACTCGGCGGTGTCGACCAGGCCACCGCCGAGGAGCTCGCGCAGGCCGCCCACCAGCTCTGCCCGTACTCCAAGGCCACGCGCGACAACATCCCGGTCACCATCAACGCCGGCGCCGCCGCCTGATCCGTCCCTGGACCGCGGGTCCCGTGCTCCCCCTGCCCGGAACCCGCCACCCCCTCAGCCGCACTCACACCGCCGACCGAAGAGCGAGGGCGCAGGACATGGCTTCCATGACGCACGTATACGCACGAATCGCCCGACATCCTCGCTCGGATCGCGACTGCGTCTCGGGCGAACGGCCGTCCCGGGACACGGCAAGCCTCGGGGATCGTGACTGGCCGACGGACACGCAGGTGTGGAACTGGGCGGAGAGCGCGGCGCTGTCGGGGTACGGCCCGTCGGCCTCGAGCTTCCTCTGACCGGCGGAAGACCGGTCCGGCACCGGATCGTGCCGACAGGGGCGAGGGCACCTCCGACGAAGAGCAGTGCGGCACCCACCGCCAGTGCGCGTCCGGCGCGGGAGGTGGGAGAGGTGGGAGAGGCGGGAGAGATCCTCCTCAAGATCCGTCCTTCCGTGATCGGTCGATGGCCTCCGCGCTGGCCCGCGTTCGCGGCCCAAGGCATAGCGCCCAACATTCACACGTATTCCAAAGTCTTCAGGTGCCATGCTCCGGTAACGAATTGAGTCAGGTGACTGAGGCGACACATGTCGATCGCGGCCGACACTGAGAGCGCAGTGCCCGCCGACGTATACCGAACCATCGAAAGCGAGATCACAGCCATGGACATGAAACTCGAAGTCGTCATTCTGCCCGTCTCCGACGTGGACCGAGCCAAGGGCTTCTACGTTGAGCAGCTCGGCTGGCGCCTCGACGCCGACTTCCCGATCAACGACGGCTACCGGATCGTGCAGGTGACCCCGCCCGGTTCCGAGTGCTCGATCATCTTCGGGGAGGGTCTCACCCAGCAGGAGGCGGGCACGTTCCACGGTCTCCAGCTGACCGTGACCGACATCGTGAAGGCCCAGGAGGAGTTGGCCTCCCGCGGTGTGGAGGTCTCCGGCCCGTTCCGTGACGAGACCGGCGCCTTCCACCACGCCGGTGGCTCCCACCGGGTTCCCGGCCTGCACCCAGAGCGGGCCAGCTACGGCACCTTCGCCGCCTTCAAGGACCTCGACGGCAACGAGTGGTTCCTCCAGGAGGTCACCGAGCGCGCTCCCGGCCGCTGAGACCGCCACCCCGCCACGACCGCGACACACATCCGCCCGACACACATCCGCCCGACACACATCCGCCCGACTCCCATCCGACCGGCTCCAGCCACCGGAGGACACATGACGACCGAGAACACCCGCACATACGACGTCATAGTGATCGGCGCAGGTCCGGTCGGCGAGAACGTCGGGGACCGTACCATCGCCGCGGGCCTGAGCACCGTCCTCGTGGAGAGTGAACTGGCCGGCGGTGAGTGCTCGTACTGGGCCTGCGAACCCAGCAAGGCCCTGCTGCGCCCCGTCCTGCTCCGCGCCGACGCCGTGCACGTCCCGGGTCTCGACCCCGCCGTCAAGGGCCCGCTGGACGTCGAGGCCGTCCTGGCGCACCGCAACCGCATGTCGGCCGACTGGAAGGACGACGGCCAGGTCGAGTGGATCAAGTCGGCCGGTATCGACCTGCTGCGCGGTCACGGACGGCTGGCGGGGGAACGGGAGGTGTCCGTGGAGACCCCCGAGGGAGACACCGTCCGCCTGCGGGCCCGGCACGCCGTCGCCGTGTGCACCGGCAGCAGCGCGGCCCTGCCCGCGCTGCCCGGGATCGAGAGCCTGCGGCCCTGGACCAGCAGGGACGCGACCAGTGCCCAACAGCCGCCGCAGCGCCTCGTGATCGTCGGCGCCGGTGTGGTGGGCGTCGAGATGGCCACCGCCTGGCAGGCCCTGGGCAGCCGGGTGACCCTGCTCGCCCGGGAGGACGGGCTGCTGCCGCGGATGGAGACCTTCGCGGGTGAGCTGATCACCGAGCGGCTGCGGGAGGCCGGTGCGGACGTACGCTTCAACGTCTCCGTCGTCGGCGCGGAGCGGGTGGGCGACGGCGAGGGTGAGGTTCGTGTCGCCTTGTCGGACGGCGGTGAGCTCACCGCCGACGAGATCCTCTTCGCCACCGGTCGCGCCCCGCGGTCGCAGGACATCGGCCTCGGCACCGTCGGACTCGACCCGGGTGACTGGCTTGCCACCGACGACAGCCTGACCGTCACCGCTGTCCCCGGAAACTGGCTGTACGCCGTCGGCGACGTCAATCGCCGGGCTCTCTTCACCCACCAGGGCAAATACCAGGCCCGCGTCGCCGGGTCCGTGATCGCCGCCCGCGCCCGGGGGGAGCAACTGGACACCGGCCGTTGGGCCCCGCACAGCAGTACGGCCGACATCGAGGCCGTCCCCGGCGTCGTCTTCACCGACCCCGAGGTGGCCTCCGTGGGCCTGACCGTCCGCGAGGCCGAGCGCACCGGCCGGGCCGTCGAGGTCGTCGACTACGAGATCGGTCACCTCGCGGGTGCCGTCCAGTACCGCCCCGACTACCGTGGCAGGGCACGGATTCTCATCGACCGGGACCGTCAGGTCGTCGTCGGCGCCACCTTCGTGGGACCGGGCGTCGCCGAGCTGCTGTACTCGGCCACCGTCGCCATCACCGGGGAGGTGCCGGTCGAGCGTCTGTGGCACGCCGTACCCGCGTTCCCCACCATCAGCGAGGTGTGGCTGCGCCTGCTGGAGACGAGGAGGGACTCATGACCACGGCACGCGACCTGGCGCTCGTCGCCCTGAGTATGCCGTCCGATCGGCCCGTGGCACAGGGAGACCTGTCCCTTGCGCTCGCGGGTGCCGAGGCGATCGATCTCCTGGAGAGCGGAGCGCTGAGCCTGGACGGCGACCGCATGACGCCCGGTCCTGGGGTGGCGACGGGCGACCGTCTGCTGGACCAGGCGCAGGCCTCGCTCACCCGGCGGGAGCCCTACGAGACGGTCGACGAATGGCTGTGGCGCCGCGGTGGCGAGCTCGCCGCGGCCTATGTCGAAGACCTGGAGCGGGCAGGGCTCGTCACCCACCCACGAGGCCACTTCCGGCTGCGGTCCGCGCGGACGGTCCTGGCCGACTCGCAGGCTTGCCGCAGTGCGGAGGAACGCAGGGCGTCCGGCGAACCCGTCCTCGCCGCTCTGCTGGCGGCCGCAGGGATCGGGGAAGACCCGGCCGAGGCTCCGGAGAGTCCCACCGGAGACGCGGTCACGACGGTGCTGGCCGCCGTCGGCGACGCGGTGACGCGGCTGGAGGCCGTACGACTGCGGCGGGACGTCGAGACCGCCGCGTTCGACAACATGTGGCGGGGATAGGGCCGCTCAAGCGGGCGCGCCGACGGGCGTTGGCACACCCATGAGTGGGGCTTCGCACCTGCCTCATGGGAGAGAGCGGCGACGGCCGGACCGGGCGCGACGAGGACACGGTGTCGATCGGACCCTCCTGGGGGCGTTGTGAGACTCCGATGCTTGGACGAGGCCCCCAGGGCACCGGTCGGCTGATCGACCGCCGGCTCCTGCAGACGCTGTGACGATCCCGGGTGAACCTTTTGCCCTTGCAAGAACGTGGAGCTATTGGGAAGGGAGGAAGCCGGGATCCTTCCGCCTGTCGGAGACCCGTCGTGGGGAGAAGGGGCGCTCGTGAGGATCGGTATCGTGCGCCGACGACTTCATGGTGGACGACACCGGCCCGTCGGTGCCGACCACGGCCCGTCGGCCCGGCCTTCGGCCACGCACGCGCGGCCGGCTGCCGGACGCGAGGGCATGCGGGAACTCGTCGCTGCTGCGTACTTCACCCTGGGCGACGAGGACTTCCGCATCGACGAACCCATGCTCAACCCGACCGTCGACGAGGGGTGGCCGGCGGAGGTGGCTCCGCGGGGAGAAACCCTTGGTACGCGCCCTGAAGTGCCGCACTCGTCCCGCGTGGCGGTTGTGCCGCATGAGGTGCACAGCAGTGCCCGGTTGCGGACCGCCGCCCGCGGGACGCGTGTGCGTCAGTCGGAGCTGTCCGCCTCGCCCCCTACACCAGGGTGTACATGACGGAACGCTCTTGCTTGTGACGCCTGATACGTCCCTTGGCGACCAGGGATTCGAGGGTGTTCCGTACCACCTGAGGTGTGGGGTTGCGGTCCGGGTGCTTCTCGAGGAGTTCGTCCCGCAGCTCCTTCGCCAGACGCGGCTCGTCGTACTGGCCGAGCAGGTCCGCAAGCAGATCACCGAGCAGAGGCTGGTGCGACTTCGGCTTCTCGGCGGCCTGTGCGGTCTTGGCGGCCCGAGTGGTCCTGGCCGACGTGGAGCGTCGTGAAGGGGTTTCGGCAGGTGCCTGCTTCGCCTTTTCGACGACGGGCTCTTCCTGCGACTGCTCGGGCAGACGGGACGCGTCCGCGAAACCCTCGTACTGCTCGGCGAGGTTGATGATGTCCGCCAGGAGGGCCTCCTCCTGCTTCAACATCTGGATCTTCTCCATCAGCTCCTGCTGTCGCTGACGGTTCTCCTCCAGGTCCGACGCGGCTTGTGCTACGTACCGCGACCGGAGCGTGGCGGCTGATTGGCTGGTCACACCGTTCACTCCCTTGATATGGATGACGTTGCGCATGGTACCCACACCGGGGGTCCCGTGCAGATAAGTGTCGACGCCAGATGGTTCGTCTGGCATGCCCACTCTCCACGATAGGCGCTGATATGTCTGCGCATGGCGGAAGTGTGGACCTTCTTCGGCCTCCCGAGGGTTCGACGACGTCACTCGCTCGAGGCTCCCGCCGCCAACACTGGAGGGTAGGTATGTCGTCGAACCGCCTCTCTGGCGACCCTTGGTGGTCGTTGTATGTGGGACCGGGTTGCCCTGTCCGTGGGACGAGCGCATGTGTCGGGCCGCGCCTCGGACGCGGGCCGTCACCTGGCGGTGTGCTCGTGGGCCGTCAGAGCTGCCTCTTTGGCCGACCCGTGGTGCACGGGTCCGTGGCCGGGCAGGATGAGATGCGCGTCCAGGTCCTCGATCACGGCCAGGGAAGAGAGAGCCCGGGCGCGGTCGGTGTGGAACATGCCGGGCAGCAACTGCGGTCCGCCGATCCGCGACGTGGGGTGCGCGGTCACCAGGGCGTCGCCGGTGATCAGGATGCCGCTGCCGGGCAGGTGGTAGACGCAGTGGCCCTTGGTGTGCCCCGGTGTGTGCACGGGCACCGGCGCACCGGGCAGGTCCAGTGCCCCCGGCACGGGGAACCCCTGCGGCTCGAGGACCGGAACATGCGTGGTTCCGCCGGCTCGGAGGGCGTGTACGGCCCACGGGAGCACACCGGGCCGCCATGCCCGCGCGAGCACCTGGCCGACGGAAACCTGGTCGAGGAAGTCGCGGCGGGCGTGCGGTATCTCCTCCTCGTGCATGAGGACCGGCACGTCGTACGTGGCTCGCAGGTGCTCGGCCGCGCCGATGTGGTCGTTGTGCGCGTGTGTGACCAGGACCGCGGCCACGGAGCGGGCGTTGAGCCCGACCGCCTCCAGCGAGGCGAGCACGGCGTCGCGGTCGCCCGGGTAGCCGGTGTCGACGAGGGTGCAGCTGTCGCCTTCCTTGACGATGACCCAGTTGGTGTTGCTGCCTGACACCGAATAGACGTTGCTCTCGACGCGGACGATGTCGTCCTCACGCAGAAGCTTCGGCATGGTCCTTCTGATCCTCTCGTTGCGGCCCGATCCCGCAGGGGCCCTGCCGCTGGGTGAGCGGCAGGGCCCCGTCGTGTTACTTGGTGTCGCGCTGGAGATCGGCCGGAGTGGCTCCGGGCGGGCCGAGGATGACGTCGCCGAACTCCTCGGTGACGGCCTGGAACAGTCCCATGTCCCACTCGGTCTCGGTGGTCGCCAGGTGCGCCGGCGTACCGGTGCGGCTGATGAGCTCCGCGAACCTGGCGGGAGAGGTGATGGCGAGCGTGCGCGCACCGTCGTCCCCCGCCTTGATGGTGTGGGGCGTGTTCATCTTGATGGCGTAGAAGTCCCCGGACCGTAGGGTGAAGGCGTCCGAGCCCGCCCAGACCGTCAGCGAACCGGAGACGACCCAGATGCGCTCCTCGTAGCCGGTGTGCAGATGCAGCGGCGTCCCGGCGCCCGGGGGCAGGGTGACATCGGAGACGTCGTGCCGGCCCTCGGTCTCCTCGCCGGAGGCGAGGACCGACAGGCGCAGATGCTGGCCGAGAACGAACTGACGGTCCTGGGGAACCGGCGGCGGAGAGGGAAAGTCGGTCATACGTGTGACTCCTGCTCGGAGAGTGACAAAGGATCAACGAACACAAAGTGGGATGCACCGGAGAACACCCGGCGGATACCGGAACATTTCTCTGTTGGGTTGCTCCCGCCACAGAGTAACGTGTGAGAAGTCAAACCTGTGTGCCTGCCCTCGGTCCTGAACACATCCGATGGCCGTACGGAACGCCCTCAGGTGGACCGGCGGCCATGCCCGCACCTCTCCCCGGCTGTTCGGGCACCCCCGCGCACCCGCACATCGGGGGCCGCCAGGCTTCGCTCATGGCATCGCACGCGGAGTCTCTCGGCGCCATGACGGCCTCGCGCAGCTCCGGCGGCAGGGGAGTGGGCAGCGAGGGTCCACGGCCCCACAGCGGCCCTTGCGGCCGCGACCGCGTCGGCTCGCCTGCGGGCCCGGGTTGCGCGGGCAACGCCGGCAGGAGGTCAGCGGCCGTCAGCACGGCGGCGGCCCTGGCCGCGACCTCGGCCCGGGCCGTCGTCAGAGCCTCCAGCACACTGTCGGCCAGATCTGGGGCGGCCATTCCGCGGAACCGCTTGTCGACGAAGTGGATCCACGCCGCGTGGCCGTTGGCGCCCACGGTGACCTCCACGACGCCGTCCCTGGAACGCGCCGTCACCGACAGCGCCCTCATCTGCTCCCGGGCCCTGGACAGAGTGCCGTACCGCTCGGCGAAGTCGGCAAGGACCCTCTCCAGACGGCTTCCCGGTGACGTCTCCATCGTCCTCCTCCGCCGGTGAAGCCACCCGCAGGCGGCACGCACACATGAAGGACACGAGACGACCACACATTTGGTTCACATGCCGGGGAAACGCCCTACACCGGCCCGGGTGTCAGGCAGCAGAGCCCTGTGTCATGTGTGCGCCGGTTATGCTCCGTGCCGAGCGCACACCCCCACCTGGGAGGACTCTTGTTCAGCATCACCGTACGTGACTACATGATGGTCGCCCACAGCTTCCGCGGCGAGGTCTTCGGCCCGGCCCAGCGGCTGCACGGGGCGACGTTCGTCGTGGACGCGACATTCCGGCGCCCGGAGCTGGACGACGACAACATCGTCGTCGACATCGGTCTGGCAACCGCGGAACTCGGCAAGGTGATCGGCGAGTTCAACTATCGCAACCTCGACGACGAGGAGCGGTTCCACCAGATCAACACCTCGACGGAGTACCTGGCCAAGGTGATCGCCGACCGCCTGGTCGAGGCGATCCGCGCGGGCACGCTGGGGGAGGGCGCCCGGGGGATCCGCGAAGTGGTCCTGACGCTGCACGAGTCGCACATCGCGTGGGCCAGTTACGAGCGCAGCGTGTGACACACGCACGGGGGCCGGTCCGCCGATACGGCGGCATCGGCCCCCGGCCTCTCCCGGCACGGCTCAGCCGCGCACCGTGACCGGGGGAGTGTTGTACCCCTCGACCCGCAGCTTCGGCCGGCCCGAAGGCAGGGCGGACGCGGGCCACGACAGTGTGACCGTGCGTGTCTCACCGGGCAGCAGCCACAGGTAGTTGTCGTCGTAGAGGGTCGGCAGGACTCGGGCGCCGTCCTCGCCCAGCAGCGAGAGCCGGACCATCGCGGCGACCATGGACCCCCGGTTGCGGACCGTGGCGGTCGCCGTACGCCGGTCCCCGTCGCGCGACACCTGTGTGAGGGCGGCCGACAGCCTGGCCTGCTGGACCTGGTTGAGAGCCCGCAGTGCCTCGGGGGTGCGGCAGCGCCAGTAGGTGTTGCGTGACAGGACCTGGCCCCGGTCGTCCGTGAGGGTCAGCCGCAGCAGATGCAGGTCCGGCAGGTCGTCCTCGGGGGCCGCGGTGAACGCCGCCGTCGAGGACGCGGGATCCACGTCCACGCGCGCCTTCCGAGTGCCGGCGACCCGGCGGCCGGACAGGTCGTACGTCTCCGCCGTGACCGTTGCTCCCTTGAGCGGCTCACGGGTGTGGTTGACCGCGATGACCCGCCACTTCACCGGGTCGGCCTGCACGTGCAGGGGTTCGCAGGCGCTCCGGCAGCCGAAGTAGGCGCCGTTGACGTCGAAGTCGTAGTCGTAGGTCTGCCAGACGGTGCTGTGCCAGGCCGGGTGGGACATCCACAGCATCAACCCACTGGCGTTGTCCCACAGGTTGGCGTTCCAGGCCTCGAACATGGCGCGGAAGTTCTCGTAGTTGACGAACTGCGCCTTGCGCGTGAAGTCGTCCAGGTCGGTGGCCGTGCCGAGGCGGGTCTCGATGGCCGTCCTGTAGTTCTGCGGCGCCTGGTTGCCGCGCTCGCTCCAGTCGTGGTGGTACCAGGCACCGCCGATCGGCCATTCCGGCCCGTCGTCGCCCACCATGGCGCGGGTGCTGGCGGCGGTGGAGACGACGGGCATGCCGATCTCGGTGTGGAAGCCGAAGTCCTTGCTGCCGTACGTCGACGGATCGAAGTAGCGCTCCGGCTCGACCCAGCCGTAGGGGCCGCCTCCGGTGACGATGCCGCCGGCCGAGTTGTTCTGGTAGAGCACCCCCGGCACCTGGCTCTCGACCGCCCTGCGCATGCCCTCGTCGACCGCGGCCGGCGGGTTGCCCTCGTTGGCACCGCACCACACGGCCACGCTCGGGTGGATGCGGTAGCGCAGCACGGTGTCCCGGGCCACGGACAGGAACGCCTCGTGGTCCGGCGGGTCCATGCTCCAGGCGTTGGGGAAGTCGTTCCACACCAGGATGCCGTGCTCGTCGCAACTGGCGTAGAACTCGTCCCGGTTGCTGCTGCCGACCCAGTTGCGGATCATCGTGAAGTTCATGGCCCGGTGCATCCGCACCGCCGCGTCCATCCGCTCGGCGGGCATCCGGCGCAGCAGTTCGTCCCAGCCCCAGTTGCCGCCCCGCACCAGCACCCGTACGCCGTTGACGCTGATCTTCAGCGGATCGGGGGTGTTGGAGACGGTCGTGACATCGGTCCAGGTGTCGCCGTCGGCGGAGACCTGGATGGTGTACGTCTTCGGGTACGCCTGCTCCCACAGGACCGCGACCCGGTCGAAGCGCCGGGACGAGCCGAGGTCGATCTGGATCCACTGGTGGTCCTCGTAGGCGGAGGACCAGCGGGTGCCGGGGTCGCCGTCGGTGGCGTGGGCGGCCGGGTGGGCGTCCTCCTCGCTGGAGGCGGTCGCCTGCCGGCGCAACGCGAGGTCGGTGCCCGGCTCGGCGCTGTCGATGACGGCGAGGGACCACAGGGAGTTGCCCCAGCTGGTGTTGCGGAGGCCGCAGGACAGGCGGACGTGACGGGCCGTGCGGGCCTCGAAGTCGGTCACCCGCAGGCTGGCGTCACCGCTGTTGAAGGGCAGCGGGACGGCCGTGTTGTCCACGGCCGCGGTGTCCGTCCACTGCTCGCCGTCCTCGGAGACCTGGACGACGTAGGTCCGCGCGTAGGCCTGCTCCCAGACCAGGTCGACCCGGTCGAAGGACCGCACCGAGCCGAGGTCGACGCCGATCCACTGGTCGTCGGCGAAGGCGGAGGACCAGCGGGTGTTCGAGTCGCCGTCGGTGACATGGGCGGCCCCGTGGCCGTCCTCGTCGGTGCTGGAGGCCTCGGCCGGGGCGTGCAGGGCGAGGTCGGTGCCGGGGCTGGAATTGTCGAACACCGACAGGGCCCACAGCGAACTGCCCCAACTGGTGGCCCGGGTGAGACAGCGGACGCGGACGTGGCGGGCGTGCTGGTCACCGACCTGGACGGTCTGGGTGTAGGCATCGGACGACGGGGTGAACTTCAGCGGGGTGTCGTACTCGTAGCCGAACTGCCGTATGCCGAAACGGGTGGTGCGCCGGTCGCTCTCGGCGCCGCCCGTCCGGGCGACCAGGGTGAGGTCGTACAGGGTGGGCTCGCCCAGGCCGTTGGGCCACCACAGGTCGGGGTCCTTCACCCGCAGTGCGCCGAAGGCATCGGGCGTGAAGACGACGTCGACCGACTTGCCGGCCGGGACGGTGACCCGGCGCGAGACGCGGACGTCACCGAACGAGGCGGAGACCGTGGCCTCGTGGTCGGCGGAGTCGGCGTTGCGCACCGGGACGGTCAGGGTGAGTTCGGCGACCGACAGATCCGGTAGCGCGGGCAGCGCGGTGTCGACCCGCGGGTCGCCGATCAAGAGGTGGCCGGTCGATCTCAGCCGTACGTGGTTCCAGATGCCGGCCGAGCGGTCGCGGACGGCCGGCATCCAGTCCCATCCCGAAGAGGCAAGGTATGTCGGCGAGTTGAGGTTCATGGTGTTGGCTCCGGCGTCCACCCAGGCCTCCCCCGCCGGGCCCTTGTCGCCGGGGCTGCCGGGCACCGGCATGGGGAAGAGCCGTACGGCGAGTGCGTTGCCGCCCGAGGCGGCCAGGAACTCGGTGATGTCGTGGGCGGAGCGGGCGAAAGGGAACGTCACCTCGCCCACCCCGTGTCCGTTGAGCCAGATCTCGGCCTTGTGGTTGACACCGTCGAACTCCAGCCAGATGTGCCGCCCCTGGCCGGTGCGCAGGCCGCGGGGCAGGTCGAAGTCCCGCTTGTACCACCAGGAGTGGCGGGACAGTGCCTCAGGGACGCGCAGGTTGTTCAGTCCCGTGACCGGGTCGGGCAGCTTGCCCTGGTCGACGAGGGAGCCCAGCACGGTGCCGGGCACGGTCGCGGGCAGCCAGCGGCTGGTGTCCACGCCGGTCCGCGACAGGGTCGTACCGTCGCCGTCCGCCCAGTCGTCCAGGGTGAGCGTCCAGCCCGACTCCAGCGGCACCGTGCCGTCGGCGGCGAGGGTGAGCCGGGGGGTGTCGCCGTGGCGGATGCCCCAGTCGGTCCAGCCGGTGGCCTTCGGGCGGTGGCCCAAAGCGGTGCCGTACACCTCGAAGCCGTTGAGGCCCAGCGGGTTGGGGCTGGAGCGCCGGTGGGCCGTCATCCGTACCCAGCGGGCCGTGACTGGCTTCGCCAGCGGGATGTCCAGCACGCCGCCGGTGCCGGCCGTGGTGCGGTACGCGCTGGTCCAGGAGTCGCGGTCGCGGGACGTCTCGACGACGAACTCCCTGGCGTAGCTGGAGAGGATCTCCTTGCCCGTGGTGCCCTGACGAGGGTTTCCGCCGGCCGGCGGGGTGAACACCGGGTCGTTCGCGTCGGCCTCGAAGGTCAGCCGGATGCGGTCGACGCGGCAGTCCGTCTCCAGGTCGACCTCGATCCACTGAGGGTCGCCCGACTCGGCGCGCCATCCGGTGCCGCGCACACCCTGCGCCGGAAGCGCGTCCACCACGAACGCGGCGGGGGCGGGCGCGTAGGCCTGCGAGGAGACCCGGACCGGGCGGTGGGCGGCGATCTCACCGGGCGCGGCGGACGCGCCGGTGCCCGTCACACCCGCGGTTCGCGCGGCAGCGTCGGCCGTCGGCGCGAGGACCGTGCCCAGGCCGAACCCGGCCAGCAGTGTCGAGCCGGTCGCGACGACGGTGCGCCGGGAGGGGTGTCGCGAAGAACACGACTGATCAGCCATGTGTAGTCGTCCAATCACAGGAGGGTGGGGAGTGCCACGTGTTGCCGGTACGGGGGCGGTCTCGCGTTCTGACAACGTTGCCATAGGCTGTTGCGGCGGACACTTCCCTGTCAAGGCCCGTGACGATGACGAAACCTCCAGCCGTGCCGGACGAAGAAACATGTGAACTGTGATGACACCCTTTGACGACGGCGCCACGCCGATGACCCTGCCTGTGCGGCCCACTGACCCCGCCTTCGCCGACCTGCTGCTCTCCAGCCATCTGCGGCTGGTGGGCGAGCCGCTGTGTCCGGCGGTGTGGGAGACCGGGCGGGACGCCGCGCGGTGGCTGTACGAGCGGGCCCCGCTCGGGCTGCTGGCGCACGACACGTCCGCCGACCCGCGCTTCGTCTACGCCAACAGCACGGCGCAGGACTGCTTCGGCTACTCCTGGGACGAGTTCGTCGGCCTGCCGTCCCGGCTGTCGGCGCGCCCGGACGGCCAGGAGGACCGGGAGGCCTTCGTGCGCGCCGTGACAGTCCACCACTACGCCACCGGCTACCGGGGGATACGTGTCGGCAAGAGCGGCCGGACCTTCTGGATCGAGGACGTGACCATGTGGGACCTGATGGACACCCATGGGAGGATCCACGGCCAGGCCGCGGTGTTCCGCTCCTGGTCGCCCGTGAACATGTGAAGGGGCCTCGGGGCTCTGTCGCAGGACGAGCCCGCCACGGTCTGTCGGCCGTGGCGGGCTCGTCCTGTGGTGCGCAAGGGCTGGGGAACCTACTGGAAGTCGCAGCCCGGGTTGGGGGCGTCCTCCGACAGCGGGGCGCCGTGCGGCAGGACGTACAGGACGTCGAGGACCACATCGGTCGCGCCGAGGTTGCGGCCGATGTGCACGTTGTCCGCGCCGGAAGGCTCGGTGAGTCCGCTGCCGGCCTTGTAGACGCCGTCGGACTCGCAGTCCGAGTCGAAGTGGCTGAGTGTGCCCTGCTGGACGAATCCGTAGAGGGTTCCGTCGTGGTAGTGCCAGCCCGTGCTCTGGCCCGGGGGAATGGTGACCTGGCGGAGGATGTAGTCCTTCCCGTTGAACGTGGTCTGGGAGATGATTTTGCCCGTCACGCCCGGACCGCCCGGGGTCGCGAACGCTGTGCCTGCGCCGAGGGACAGACCGACGGCAGCAACCGCGGTCACTCCCAGCCGCAGCAGGTTCTTACGCAATGTGGTCATACCTTTCAGGTGGCTCTCCAGCACGCCGATCCTGGCCGGGCCGTACCCGGAACGGTCGGCGCACTGACTCGCGGGAACACGCGCTCGCAAAGGGCGTAGTCGGCGACAGTGGCCCTGGGGATCCCACCGCGCGGCGCGTGCCGAGCAGACAGTGTCACACACCTGGTTTCCGGCCGCCGGGCCCCGCACACCTTCCACTCAGTTGTCTCACGGCCATCACATGTGTCTCCATGGGGAGCCGGTCTCAGGTCGATCAAGGCGGCTCGACACACGTGACATACAACTCACGCCTTGCGTCCGTTTGGAGTGCGGCAAAGCGGGGAATCGCTGTCCGGAGTAGAAAACCCCTGGTGGGGAGGTGTCCTCCGGCGCCGAGCGACATCTCGCGAGCATATGTGTTCGCCGGTCGAGGCTCGCGGCACTACGGCGGCACAAATGCGGCATGTTTCTGGCACTTGCCGCTGTCTAAAGTGCGTACGCGGGGGTTACATCCGGCCCCCGGTCGCCGCACGACAGAGAACCAGGATGGTTCAGAACACTATGGCTACGCCCCTCACGGCTATGTCCCGGTCCGATCTGCTCGGCACCATCATGAGGGAACACCGCGACGGTCTTGTCTCGTACGCCGAGAAGATGCTGGGTGACCACGGACTCGCCGAGGACATCGTCCAGGAGACCACCATCCGGGCCTGGCGGAACATCGACAGACTGCTGGGGATGGAGGGGTCGGTCCGCGGCTGGCTGTTCACCGTGACCCGGCACCTGGTCATCGACTGGGTGCGCAAACCCCATGCCCGAAAGGAGGTTGTCGGAGTCACCTACAGCGACCCCGTGTCGCGTACCGACGGCACCGAGGCGGTGCACGACGCCCTGGTGGCCAGGCCCTTACTGCGCCGGCTGTCTCCCGATCACCGTGCCGTGCTGGTCCACATATACCTGTGCGACCGCAGCATCCAGGAAACCGCCGGGATCCTCGGCATCCCGGCCGGCACCGTCAAGAGCCGTCACCACAACGCCCTGCGCAAGCTGCGGAGCGTCGTGCGACCAGAGGCCGCCTGAGCGCTCCGCTGGAAGAACGGTGATGAACCTGCGGGCCGGCGGGGGCTGGTCGCGCCCACGCGGCGGAGCCGCATATCGGAAACAGCCCCGCGCCCCTTACGGGGGGCGGTACCGCACTGGACTTCACCAAGGCCGCCTAGAAGTCGGTCGAGTGCAGACACATCTCCAACGCCGAGGTCAACTGGCGTCGGAACGTCTCGCCGCGGGGGTCGTGGCCGACGGCGCGGACGAGTTCCGGCAGCAGGTACTGCTCGGCGACGATCCACTCGGCGGCGTCCGCGCGTCCGCCGAACTCCTGGGGCCGGACCCCTGGTCTCGGCGGCGGCAGGATCACGCCGCCGCAGTGCGGTGCGAGCAACGCCGTGGCGGCGCTGGCGCTGTACAGATAGTGCTCGAACATCCTGGCCAGCGCCTCGGACCGCACGGTCGGGGAATCCAGGAGCGAGCTGAGCTCTCGCGCGTAGGCGCGCAGCAGTTCGTGACAGGTGTACCGGCCGGCGGTCAGTTCGACGAGCAGGTGGTGATCCATCAGCTCGGCCACGTCCTGCCGGGTGCCGCGCAGGTCGGTGCCGGCCAGGCTGGCGGCGGCCGGCAGGGTGATGTCACGCGTGGGATGCAGGCCGAGCAGCCGGAACAGCCGCGCGGCGCCGCTGCCCAGCGCTTCGTAGGAGCGGTGGAACGAACTGCGGATGTCGGTGCGGGCGTCGCGGCCGGACAGCACGTCGAGGCAGTCGTCGGTGTCCTGGAGCCTGGCCGCGAGCGAGGCCAGCGGGAACTGTGGCTGTACCAGTGCGCGGGTACCGGCGACGGCCAGCGCCAGTGGCAGCCCCCCGCACAACTCCACGATCTCCTCCGCGGCGGCGTGCTCGGCTCTGGTCCGGTCGGTGCCCAGGCGCCGGTCGAGCAGTTCGAGACCCTCCTCGCGGGTCATGGGATCCAGCGTGATGATCCGGGCGTTGTCCGTGACCGCCAGGCCCTCCAGCCGCCGCCGGCTCGTGACGATCGCGAGACTGCCCGGTGCGGCGGGGAGCAGGGGACGTACCTGCTCGCTGTCCTCGGCGTCGTCCAGGACGAGGAGCAGCCGACGCCCGTCCAGAGCACTGCGGTAGGCGGCGGCGAGTGCGGCGGCGCTCGAGTGCGAACGGTCGTGCTTGACGCCCAGCGCGCCGAGCACCTCGGCGATGGCCTCGGCCGGGTCGAGCGGGGGTTGGGAGGCGTGGTGGCCCTGGAGGTCGACGTGGATCTGCCCGTCGGGGAAGTGGTCGGCGACCATGTGGCCCCAGTGCACGGCCAGCGTCGTCTTGCCGACTCCCGCCATGCCGCAGATGGCCGTGGTCATCGTCGGAGGCCGGCTCTCGCCCTTGAGCGGCAGTAGTTCCAGGCACTGGCTCAGTGTCTGCCGACGGCCGGCGAAGGAGGCGCAGTCCGCGGGCAGTTGAGCCGGCCTGCCGGCTTCCGTGGGACGGGGTGGGGGAGTGTCCGGGGCCCGGGAGACCCTGCGCTGGAGCAGGTGCTGCTGCGCGGCGCGCAGTTCGGGGCCGGGCTCGACGCCCAGTTCCTCGGCCAGCGTGCCGCGGATGGTCTCGAACTGCTGCAGGGCCTCGGCCGGTCGGCCGGTGGCGGCCAGGGCGGCGATCACCCGGGAGTGGAGTGCCTCGTCGAAAGGGTGGCCCTCCACGGCGCGCCGCAGCATCGCGAGCACCTCCTCCGTCAGTGCGGGCGCCGCGGTCAGGACAGCGTCGGCGGCTTCCTTCACCGTCGCGACGAACTCGTGGCCGACCGAGGTGAACACCGGATGCCGGGCCACCGATGTGCCGGCGGCGACGACGGGACCGCGCCACAGCCGGAGGGCTTCGACGAAGTCCTCCGCGGCCTGTACGGGAGCGCCACCCCTGACCGCGAGCTGCGCCTGGGCGCGCAGGTCGCGGAAGCGCAGCAGATCCGAGGTCGAGGTGTCGACCAGCAGGCGGTAGCCGTCTGCGGCGCGGACGAGGTGTTCCGCGTGGGTACGGCTGCGCAGTTCGGGTTCGAGTGTCCTGCGCAACGCGCCGACGTGCCGGTGCACCACGTTGACGGCGCTGGCCGGCGGCTCCTCGCCCCACAGGATGTCGACCGCCTCGCTCAGGGTGAGCGGGCCAGGGGCGCGTAGCAGCAGCAGGGAGAGCAGGGCCAGTCGCTTAGGGGGGCCCAGGTCGATCTCGGTGTCCCCGCGCATCGCCCGCACGGTACCGAGAATTGAGTAGCGCACTGTCGCGTCCATCTCGCGGCTGGCCTCGCCATTTCTCATGAGGTGCTGTTGGTCGCCTGTCGTCACCACGCCGCCGGGGGACCCAAGCCGTCTCCGCCCGAGGGGCTTGCGGCCAAGACCGCGAAGTGTAGCCACGATTCGTGGCACGTGTGCGCAGCGAAGGAGTGCCTGTGGTGTGTCATCGCGGCGGTGGTTTCCGGGTGGAAGCTTCTCCCGTGAGCAGCCGCGGGCGGGACGACCTCCCGGGGTGTCGAGTGTCGTACCGCGCGTCGCACGACCGACATGTGTGCCTCCGAGGAAACAGAAGTAACCAGCTTGACAGGTGATGACGTTCCCATAGAAGTACGTCACCTGTCAAGCCGGTTACTCTTGAGGTGGCGTGGCGGAGCGCGCCCCGGTGAACCCCGCGGTGGCCTGTTCCGTTCGTTTTCATGACGGGCTTCTGCCCGCTGGGCGTGTGCTGTGCGAGCCTGCTCACCGGCGGACCGGTCCGAGCGGTGACGCCATGCGGTGGCACAGGTGTCCCGCGCGACGGCCGTACCGCGTCAGGCTTCGAGCCGTCATGCCAGTGAGAGGAGGAGCCCTTGTACGTCCTGGTCCCTGACGATCCTGTGTTCTTCGCGAAGTTCCAGAGCCTGGAAGAACCGCTTCTCCGCCACCTCTACCGACTGCACAGCGCGGGCCTGGGGTCCGACGAAGAGCGGGTCGTCTCGGATGCCTACGACAGCTGGGTGCAGGTGCTGCTGAAGCTGCCGCTGTGGTCCCGGTGGCACAGCGAAGAAACCTCCGCCGACCACGCTCCGGCCGAGGGGTTCACCCTGCGCAGCGTGCGCGGCGACCAGCTGACGAGTCTGTACCCGATCGAGCTGGCCACGGTCGATCTCGGACGCCTGGCGGCCTGCCTCGACCTGTTCGTCGAGGCCGACAAGCTCTGGCGTCCGATACCGGAGCAGGCGTGTGCCGAACCGCCGGATCGGGAGGAGAGCCTCACCGATGTCTTCCGACGCGTCATGGAAGTGCTGCTGCTGCCGCCCCCGCAGGGCCTTCTGGGCACCCTGCGGCCTGTCGGGCCCCAGGGATCCGTCGTCTCCGTGACCCTGGCGGCCGATCAGGAGACGGAGTACCGGCGCTTCTGCGAGGAGATCGTGACCATCCTCAGCTCGGGCGACACGTTCGCCTACCGCAGTCATCGAGCCATGTATCTCTGAGACACCTCGAAAGCGACGGCCGGATGCACCTGTTGTGGTGAACCTTTCGGTCCGCTGTTGCGTTCTTCGGATGGAAGGCTCTGCCGCCTGGACACGCGGGCGGCGGTGCCGTGACGGGACATTCAGGGTCCAGCCACGTTCTCGTGGTCCGTTCCCGATCCCGTCCCCGCACTGGCGGCCGAGTCCCCCCTCGGACCGCCAGTGCGCACCTGTGAACCATTGGCGCCGACCCGTCCGTCCCTGCAGTGAACGGCTCCTGGAGACGGATCTTCCAAGGCCGACCGCGGGTCAGGCCCTGACCCCCAGGGTCTGAGCCAGGTACGGCCCGCTCCCGCATTCGTGTGGCGGGGTCGGGCCGTACCGAAGCGTGCGTTCCGTGACGTGCCTGTCCGCACGCGTATGAGGACGGCACACGTCCGCGGAAGGGCTGCCTCTCTCTTCAAGGAGATCCTCACCGCTCATGCCGTCGTGGCCCGGGGCGCGGAACTCGTCGCCAGGTCCTTCGCCGGGTTGACGGCGGTGCGGCCGTCAACGCGAGGATGGGCCGCACCTGGTCCTCGGCCTCCTGGAGCACCCCGAGCTCCTTCCTGGCCGGCGCTATGTCGACGCCGCCTCACCGCCACCCGTGCGCTGGGCTCGGGGAATGCTGATGAGCAAGTTCCGCAAGCCCGTCAAGGACCTCGCCGCCGACCGGTCCCCGCGTTCGCCGGGACCGCGCGCCGACCGGATGAGGGTGTCAGTGTGCGGTCGCGGCGGGCGCGGTCTTCTTGCGTGCGCGGTATGCGGCGGCCTTGATCTTGTTGCCGCAGGACTCCATGCCGCACCACTGGCGCCGCATGCCCCGGGAGCGGTCGATGTAGACCCTGGTGCACTCGGGGTTGCCGCATTCCTTCATCAAGGGGACGTCCGGGCCGCTGAGCAGTTCCACGGCCTGCCGGGCGACGGTCGCCAGCGCCTGCTCGGGCGTCGCCTCGGTGAGCCGCCCGGTCGGGGTGAGCTGGGGCGTCACGGGGGTCCTGCGCGCGGCACGGTTGACCGCGTCGAGCGCCTCCCTGTCGAACTCCTCGCCGAGGCGGCGGTCGGTGACGAGCCGGTAGATGGCCTCGCGTACGGTCGTGGCCTCGCGGACGTCGTCCTCCTCGCCGGGAGTGATCGTGTCCACCAGCCCGGACTCCAGGTACCAGGCATTCAGCCGTTCCGGTGTCACGAACATCTCGAACCGGGTCGAGCGCCGGGCTCGGAGGGTGGCCGCGAAGTCGAGGGCGGGGTGCCCGCATACGAATACATGGTCAAGGTTCACATCACCATCTTGACAGGTGACTTATGTCGAGCGCAAGGAGCGTCACCGCTCCAGACGGTTTTCCCTGGTGGCGGCGTGCTCGGGCTCGTACGGCACCTCCTCCTGTCGGCCGCGTCCCGGTTCCAGGCGGAGTTCGCGGCCCTGCCATCGTCGGCGCAGCCAGCGGTCGTGGCTCGCCACGATGACTGCGCCGGGGCCCGGGCCCAGGGCGGCCTCCAGCTCGTCGCACAGGCGCGGGGAGAGGTGGTTGGTGGGCTCGTCGAGCAGGAGCAGCTGGGGTGGGCGGGCGACCAGGAGGGCCAGCGCCAGGCGGCGGCGCTGACCCACGGACAGCTGCCCGACCGGTTTGCCCAGGTCCGCCTCGTGCATCAGTCCGAGCGAGCCCAGCGGCACCTTCTCGGCCCGCCACGGGCCCAGCGACAGCTCGTAGGTCTCCCGGACCGTGCGATCGGGCCGTTCGAACACGGTGTCCTGGGTGAGCAGCCCGACCGTCAGCCCCCGCCGCCGGTGCACCTCGCCCTCGGCCGGGAGGCGTCCGGCGAGCACGGCGAGCAGCGTCGACTTGCCCGCCCCGTTGCCGCCGGTGATGAGCAGCCGGTCCGTCGCCGACACCTCCAGGCCGTCCAGAGCCAGTCGGCCTGGCACCCGCACGTCGTGCAGGGACACCAGGGGCCGCGGGCCCTCCTCGGTACGCGCGGCCAGCTCCCCGGCCGCGAACCGCAGCGGACGCGGTGGCGCGGCGACCTGGGTGCGCTCCAGTTCCTCCAGCCGCCGGGTGGCGTTGCGGACCCGGCGGGAGATCTGGTTCTGCACCCGGCCGGCCCGGTGGCCGTAGCCCATCTTCTCGTTGTCGGTGCGGCCGCGGTCCGGCGCGACCCGGTGCGCGGTCACCCCCGCCCCGTGCCGTAGTTCCGTGAGTTCTTCCTGTTCCTCGGCGTACCGCCGCTCCCAGCGCTCCCGCTCGGCGAGCTTTTCCGACAGGTAGGCGCTGTAGTTGCCGCCGTAGCGGACCGGGCCGTCCACCGCCGGGTCGAGGTCGATCAGGTCGGTGCAGACGGCGTCGAGGAACGCCCGGTCGTGGCTGGCGACGACCACGGTCCCGGGCAGGCCGCGGACCTGCTCCTCCAGGAAAGCGGCGGCGCCGTCGTCGAGGTGGTTGGTCGGCTCGTCCAGCAGGAGCGCCGACGGCCGCCGGACGAGCAGGGCGGCCAGGGCCAGCCGGCCTCGCTGCCCGCCGGAGAGCGAACCGAGCGTGCGGTTGTGCCCGAACGTGCCGAGGCCCAGGCCGTCGAGGACCAGGGCCGCACGGCGGTCGGCGTCCCAGGACTCCCGGTCCTGGGCCTGCTCGAGGCGCCTTCCGTAGGCGTCGAGGAGCTCCTGGTGGCCGAGGTCGTCCTCGGGGACGCGGGCGAGTTCCTCGCCGAGCCGGTCCAGCTCGGCGAGGTCCTCGCGGGCCTCGCGCAATGCCTCGTCCAGCACCGTGGCGATGGTCGAGTCGGCGTCGTACGGCATCTCCTGGTGGAGGAAGCCGAGGTCGAACGGGCGGGTGACGCTGCCCGCGTCGGGTTCGTCGACGCCGGCGAGCACGCGCAGCAGGGTGGACTTGCCGACGCCGTTCTCCCCGAGCAGGCCGATGCGGTGGCCGGGGGAGGCGGTCAGGGAGATGCCGTCGAGGACGCGACGGCCGCCCAGGTCACGGACGAGGTCGTGGGCGAGCAGAGCGGGGTGGGGCATGAAGAACCGTCCGACGTGATCGGTGTTCGGCCCGCGGGGCGTGCTGCCTCGGACGCGGGCCACTGCACACGTCGGCGGATCACACCGCGGGGGCTCCCGTCTCTTTGAGGGTTCCGTCGGCCAGCCGCAGCCAGCGGTTCACGCCGATCTCGGCGAGGAACCGCTCGTCGTGGCTGACCACCATGAAGGCGCCCTGGTAGGAGTTGAGCGCGCTCTCCAGCTGGCCCGCGCTGACCAGGTCGAGGTTGTTGGTCGGCTCGTCCAGCAGCAGCAGATGCGGGGCCGGTTCGGCACACAGCACGCAGGCCAGGGTGGCGCGCAGCCGTTCGCCGCCGGAGAGCACCCCGACGGGCAGGTGCGCTCGCGTGCCCCGGAACAGGAAGCGGGCGAGCAGGTTCATCCGCTCCGCCTCGGGCCGCTCGGGTGCGAACGTGGCGAAGTTCTCCGCCACGGTGCGGTTCAGGTCCAGCAGGTCCAGGCGCTGCGAGAGGTAGGCGATCCGGCCGTCGTTGCGCTTGATCTCCCCGCCCTCCAGGGCGAGTTCGCCGGTGACCAGCCGCATCAGGGTGGTCTTTCCGGCGCCGTTGGGACCGGTCAGCGCGATGCGCTCGGGGCCCCGGACGGACAGGTCGACACCGCCCGCGGCGAACACCGCCTTGTCTCCGAGGCGGACCTGCATCCCCTCGCCGAGGAAGAGGTTGCGGCCGGCGGGCACCTGGGTGTCGGGCAGGTCCAGGGTGATGCGCTGCTCGTCGCGCAGGGCGCGTCCGGCCTCGTCGAGCCGGGTCTTGGCCTCGCTGACCCGGGAGGCGTGCATCTGGCCGGCCCGGCCCGCGGACTCCTGCGCGCCGCGCTTCATGTTGCCGGCGAAGATCTTGGGCAGGCCGGCGTTCTTGAGGTTGCGGGAGGCGTTACTCATGCGCCGGTCGGCGCGCTCGCGGGCCTGCTGCAGCTCCCGCTTCTCCCGCTTCAGCTCCTGCTCGGCGTTGCGGACGTTCTTCTCGGCGACCTCCTGCTCGGCACGCACGGCCTCCTCGTACTCGGTGAAGTTGCCGCCGTAGAAGCGCAGTTCGTCGCTGCCGAGTTCGGCGATGCGTTCCATGCGGTCGAGCAGTACGCGGTCGTGGCTGACCAACAGCAGGCAGCCGGTGAAGTCCGACAGCACGTCGTAGAGCTTGTGCCGGGCCTGCAGGTCGAGGTTGTTGGTGGGCTCGTCGAGCAGCAAGACGTCGGGGCGCCTGAGCAGCTGGGCGGCGAGGCCGAGCGAGACGACCTGGCCGCCGCTGAGCGTGCTCAGGCTGCGGTCCAGGGTGAGGTCGGCGAGGCCCAGACGGTCGAGCTGGGCGCGGGTGCGCTCCTCGATGTCCCAGTCATCGCCGATGGTGGCGAAGTGCTCCTCGCTGACGTCGCCGGACTCCACGGCGTCCAGGGCACGGATCACCGCCGCGACGCCGAGCACCTCGGCGACCGTGAGGTTGCCGGTCAGGGGAAGGCTCTGCGGGAGGTAGCCGAGGGTGCCGCCGACGGACACCGAGCCGGTGACGGGCTTCAGTTCGCCGGCGACCAGCTTGAGCAGGGTGCTCTTGCCGGCGCCGTTTGGGGCGACCAGGCCCGTGCGGCCAGTGCTCACGGTGAAGGACAGGTCGTGGAAGACCGGGGTGTCGTCGGGCCAGGCGAAGGAGAGGTTCGAGCAGACGATCGCGGCGTCGGACATGGAGGCGACCTCGAGGGGAATGAGGGCAGAGCTTGGACCTCTGCCCTGGGCAGACATGGGAAAGGAGGTACGACGAAACGGACCACGTCGGCAGCGCTCCTGAGCGCCGGCCGGTGGCCGTCAGATCCGGGTCTCACCCGGAGATGTCGTCTTCACCCACCACGTCTGTGACTCCTCGATGCACGGTCAGCGTCACTGACACTCTAACAAATCGTCGGCCTGCTCGGTCGGTGGTGTGGCCGGCCGGGCTCATACGTGTGCATCGACGGCTTCCTGTTGACAGCCCCGCGACCCCATGACAGCATCGTCACCAGTTAAACCGGTGACGATGCTGCTGCTCATGGCTCGGCAAAGTTCACACGTGTCGGAAGGGGCACACACCATGGCAGAAAAGCCGAAGCCGATGGCCGGGGGCGCACCGGTGGGGCGGCGGGCGATGTTGGGCATGCTCGGCGCGGGGGCCGCGGGGCTCGCCGCCGCACCCCATCTGCAGCGTGGCTGGGAGGGGTTTCTCGGTGCCGCCTCGCAGGTCGACGCCACAGGGCTGACCGGTCTGCTGCCCAATCCGGGCGGCTTCCGGTACTACAGCGTCGTCGGCTCGGTGCCGCACAAGGACGAGACGAACTACGAACTCACGGTCGGCGGACTGGTGGAGCAGCCGAAGACCTACACGCTCGACGCGTTGCGCGCGATGCCGCAGACCCGGGTCGTCCACGACGTCGTGTGCACCGACGGGTGGCGCGTGGAGAAGACGCCTTTCGAGGGGGTGAAGCTGGCGGACATCCTCGACGACGCCGGGGTGCGTTCTCCCGGCGCGGCGATCCGGTTCACCTGCTTCGACGGCGCCTACAGCGAGAGCCTCACCCTGGAACAGGCACGCCGCTCGGACGTCCTGGTGGCGCTGAACATGCAGGACAAGCCCATCACCCACGCGCACGGCGGACCGGTCCGCCTCTACGTGGCCCCCATGTACTTCTACAAGTCGGCCAAGTGGCTGTCCGGTATCTCGGTCACCGACGAGGTCGTCCCCGGCTACTGGGAGGAGCGCGGTTATGCGGTCGACGGCTGGCTCGACGACGCCGACCGGCACAACGACGCGGCCTGAACACGACGGCCGGGTCCGCCGGTTCAGCACCGCCGAGCGCATGGTCCACCGGGCCACGGGCTATCTGATGCTGCTGTGCCTGGTCTCCGCCGCCTGCCTCTACCTCGGGCCGCTGGCCCAACTCGTCGGACGGCGGCATCTGATGGTCACGGTCCACGAGTGGTCCGGCATCTCGCTGCCGTTGCCCTTTCTGCTGGGGCTCTTGTCTCCCGCCTTCCGTGCGGACCTGCGCAGGCTGAACCGCTTCGCGGTGTACGACCGGCAGTGGCTGCGCGCCGTCCGCAGGCGCCGGACCTCGCCCGAGGCCCGCCCGGCCGGCAAGTTCAACGCGGGCCAGAAGCTCTACGCGGGCTGGATCGCCGGCGCCGTGCTGGTGATGATGTTCACCGGCCTGCTGATGTGGTTCATGGGGCTGCTGCCCGTCATCTCCCGCACCAGCGCGATCTTCATCCACGACATCGTGGCCTGGGCGATCACGTTTGTCGTGCTCGGGCACATGCGCAAGGCGTTCGAGGACCCCGAGGCGAGGCTGGGCTTGCGCACCGGATACGTCAGCCGGTCGTGGGCGCAGCGGTATCACTCGCGGTGGCTGAAGGGGGAGCAGGTGAGTGACGTGTCCGAGCGGCGGACCGTCGAATGACCTAACACGTCCTGCGCGGGGATCGGTCGGTTTTCCCGGGTGTGGACCGTCAACTGACTGTTGTCGGTACGTGTGGTGTGCGGCCAGAGTGGATCCGGGTCAGGGGGCGACGGGCCCACTCGTTCACCGGAGTTCGATCCACCTCTTTCGTCACCTGCTTAACCAGTGATAAAGTCCGGATCATTCTTCGGCCCGCCTCATGTGACGTGCATATGTATCGCCGTGGCCCGCACACACCTCCTTCTTCGATGGGAAACCAATGAGACGACTTCTGACTGTCCTCGCGGCCGGTGTGCCGCTGGCCGCGGCGGTGTACCTGCCGACCGCCTCGGCGGAGCCCCAGGACGGTTCCGGCTCCCCGGCGTTCGCCTGCACGGCGCCCTCGGTGAAGGCTCCGGCCGGGACCGAGGTGGAGTCCGTGACCGCGGTCAGCCAAGCGGGCGGCACCATCAACGGCACCGGGGTCCTGGGCGGTACGGTCTCCGGCGTTCCGGCCTACTGCGAGGTGACGGTCACCCTCACCCACCCGGGCGACGGCGACCAGGCCAAGGTGCGGACCTGGCTGCCCGTCAGCGGCTGGAACGGCCGTTTCCAGGGGCTCGGCGGTGCCGCCTACCTGGCCGGTGACAACGGCGTCGCTCTGGGCACCGCGGTCAAGAACGGCTACGCCGCCGTCACCACCGACGCCGGTGTCGGGGACGCCCTGGACACCAGCTGGGCGCTGAACAGCGAGGGCCAGGTCAACACCGCGCTGCTGAAGAACTTCGCCTCCCGCTCCCAGCACGAGGCGGCGGTCGTCGGCAAGCAGGTCGTCGACGGGGTCTACGGCAAGGGTCCCGCCTACTCCTACTTCACCGGCTGCTCCACCGGCGGACGCCAGGGCTACATGGAGGCCCAGCGTTACCCCGACGACTACGACGGCATCCTCGCCGAAGCTCCCGGCATCAACTGGGACGAGTTCGAGGTCGCCACCCTGTGGCCGCAGGTGGTCATGAGCAATGAGAAGACCTACCCGTCCAAGTGTGAGTTCGACGCCTTCACCAACGCCGCCGTCAAGGCCTGCGACTCCCTCGACGGCGTCAAGGACGGCCTGGTCAACGACCCGTCCCGCTGCGACTTCGACCCGCGCCGGCTCATCGGCACCAAGGTCGTGTGCGACGGCAAGGAGCTGACCATCACGGCGGCCGACGCGACCGTCGTACGCAAGATCTGGGACGGCCCGCGCACCGCCTCCGGCAAGAAGCTGTGGTCCGGCGTTCCGATCGGGGCCGATCTGTGGGCTCTGGCCGGCCATACCGATCCCGACGCCGACGGGAACGTCGCGGGCTCGCCGTTCCCGGTGCCCGCCGCCTGGGTCAAGCTCTGGGTGGCGAAGGATCCCTCCCTCGACCTCTCGAAGATCACCTACAGCCAGTTCACGAAGCTGTTCAAGCAGTCCCAGGCCGAGTACGACAAGGTCATCGGCACGGACGATCCGGACCTGTCCGGCTTCCGCAAGTCCGGCGGCAAGCTGCTGTCCTGGCACGGCCTGGCGGACCAGTACATCCCCACCCAGGGCACTGTGGAGTACCGCGAGCAGGTCGAGCGGGAGATGGGCGGAACCAAGCGGGTCGACGACTTCTACCGTCTCTTCCTCGCCCCGGGGACCAACCACTGCGGTCTCAACGGACTTGACGGCTCGGCCGACGGCCTCGCCGCGCTGACCGCCTGGGTCGAGCACGGCAAGGCGCCCAAGACCCTGCCCGCCACCCTGATCAACGACTCGCAGCAGAGCGTCACCCGTGACCTGTGCAGCTACCCGCAGGTGTCCCGCTACAACGGCCACGGCGACCCGGCCGTCGCCTCCAGCTTCCGGTGTGTCTTCCCGTCCCGATACTGAGTGGGCCGGCGACGACCCCCTTACCTGAGAAAGGCCGAACCCACATGAGCACGCAGACATCGACGCCGGCGCTTCCGGCGGCCGCCACGGACGAACGCTTCTCCCTGCTGAGGCTGTACCTGGGCCGTGGTGTCCTGGCCGTGGCGTGGGCCCTGGCGTTCGCAGGAGCCCACGAGAACGTCGACGCCGTGGCGATCACGCTGCTGGTCGTCTACCCGCTGATCGACGCGGTGTCCTCGCTGATCGACTACCGGGCCCTCCCCGACGGATCGGAGCGCCGGGTCACGGCGTTCAACGGGGCGCTGAGCACGCTCGCCGCCATCGCGGTCGGTATCGCCGGGGCCGGTGGCGTGGCGCCGGTGCTCCATGTGTTCGGTGCCTGGGCCGTCATATCCGGCGCCGCCCAGGTGGCCGTCGGGCTCAAGCGGCGCGGCCCCGAGCTGGGCAAGCAGTGGCCGATGCTGATCGCGGGCGGACTGTCCTTCGTCGTCGGCATCTTCTACAACATCCAGGCCGCGGGCAGCGATCCCTCGCTCGACGTACTGTCCGTCTACGCCACGGGTGGCGGGGTGTTCTTCGTCGTCCAGGCGGGCCTGCTGGGCTGGAAGGCCCGCCAGCTGCGCACCCGGACCGTCTGACGGCCGTACCCCATCTGTTCCGTCCTGGCCCGCGTCTCTACGACGCGGGCCAGGACGTTTCTCATGTCGTCAGCCGACGCGGTAGCGCACCGGGAGGGACAGCTCGCCGTGGATGACGCCGGAGCCGATCCACTCCAAGAGGGCCGCCGGGGAGGGGAGTTCGAGTTCGGACACGCGGGAGAGCAGGGTGCGAAGGGCGATGGTCGTCTCCAGGCGGGCGAGCGGGGCGCCCCGGCAGTGGTGGATGCCGTGTCCGAAGGCCAGCCGACGGGGGCCGGCCGGGTCACGTCGAGAACGGACGGGGCGTCGTCCTCGGCCTGCGGGGCGTCGCGCCCTGCCGCACCGGGAGCGGCGACGATCACGCCCCCCGGGGATCGGCATCCCTCCGGGCCGCTCGCGCAACAGCCGTAGCTGATCGGTGTGTTGCAGCAGGGCGGTGAGCCAACGCATCCCAGGCCATGTCGTGGCCGAGTTCCGCCCAGCCCTTCGGGTCGAGTTCCGCCCAGCCCTTCGGGCCAAGTGGGACTCGGCCCGAAGGACGGGCCCGAACTCCCGCAGCCGGGCGTACCGCGCGGGGGCGTCCGCCTTGGGAGCGGGATCGAGGCGACCCCGCCGTCCTGGTACGGGCACTCCTCGTCGGGCTCATGACGCGTCTCTCCCGTTCCGGCGGTCCGGTCGTCGTCATGAGGACGAGCCGGGTCGCCGGAACGGGTTCAGGGGGCGGACCGGTGCACGGACACGCCGGAGGGGGCACGCGCGGTGCGCGTGCCCCCTCCGGCGGCAGAGAACTCAGTTGTCGCTATTGAAGATGGTCAGCACGCGCAGCACCTCCAGGTAGATCCACACCAGTGTCATGGTGAGACCGAAGGCGGCCAGCCACGCCTCCTCGCGGGGGGCACCGTTGGCGACAGCGTCCTCGACCTGCCTGAAGTCCAGCGCGAGGAAGGCCGCGCCGAGCAGGATGCCGATGACGCCGAAGAGGATGCCGAGGCCGCCGCTGTGGAAGCCGAGCCCGTTGCCCGCGCCGAAGGCGGAGAAGAGGAGGTCGGCGACGAGCAGCAGGAGGAAGCCGGTCGCGGCGGCGGCCAGGAACCCGGTGAACCTCTGGGTCACGCGGATCCAGCGCATCCGGTACGCGACGAGCACACCCGCGGACACCGCGAAGGTGCCGAGCACCGCCTGGACGACCACACCTGGCGCGACGTAGGTCGAGATCGTGCTGGAGAGCACGCCGAGGAAGACACCCTCGAACGCGGCGTACCCGAGGATCAGTCCCGGGGACGGCGTCCGCTTGAAGGCCTGGACCATCGACAGGGCGAAGGCGACGAGAGCCGCGCCCAAGGCGATGCCGTAGGACCGGCCCATGTTCGCCTCGTCGACGGGCAGCAGGAGCCAGGACAGCACCGCCGTCAGGGCCACGGTGCCGAGCGTCGTCCCGGTGCGGACGATGACGTCGTCCATCGTCACCGCGGTCCCGTCGGTCCGCGGTGACGTGTCGGCACCGGGGGCGTAGGGGTTGGTCGCGTAGTCGTCCGTCGGTCGGCTTCCGACCGTGGTGCCCACCGGTCGGCGCGCGTGGGCATCCGCCGCGCCGGCGTCACGGGCGGCACCCCAGCGGGAAAAGATCGGGTTGCTGGTCCTCACGTCATTCCTCCTCGTCCGCCGCGCACTCGCGGCCTGCGGCAAAGCGTTGTCATCGGGTGCCCGGGGCGGCATACGTGTGCCGTCGGCCACACACCGGGCCGACGACTGCAACCCTGTGCGTCACCACTCTGACAGGTGACGCAATGAGAAGCAAGTCATCCGTGTGCGCACGCGGTCGCGGTCATTCGGGCGGTGCCGCCGGGCCGTCGAGCAACTCCATGAGGAAGCCGTCCCAGTTCAGGCCGTCCATCTCCGCCTCGGCCGAGGTGATCCGGTAGGTCGCGTCGAGCCACTCCGCCAGCGGCGCGGCGGGCACCTCGAACAGGGCCTCCACCTCCTGTGATTCGAGAAGCAGCCAGGAGGAGGGCCGCTCCCTGGGTAGCGCCGGCCACATCCGTACATCGGCGCAACCGCTCATCGACGTCAGGCCGTGATGCAGGAGCTCGCGGCCGATGCGCCAGATGAGACTCGGTCCTCGTTCCGCCAGGAACTCGACCGTGATCACGGCTGGCATGTCCGGGTCGAAACGGAACTCCGCACGTATCGGCAGCGGGGTGAACTCGTCGAGCATCTGGTCGAGGTCCAGGAACAGCGAAGGCACAAGCTCGGGCGCCGAACGCGCCTGCAGGGGTGACTGATCGCGGTGCATGACAGGAGTTCCCCTCCGTCGGACGAAGTCTGCGTCTACCACTCTTCGCCGAGAACAGAACCCGCACATCGGTCACTTGACGGTCAAACTGCGTCACCTCTGAGGGGGGTGGCAGCGCCTCGGCGTCCACGGAGCGGCGCCGGGAGGCGTCGAACGCGCCGCTCGGGAGGTGACGTAAGTCAATTGGCTGCGGAGGCCGAAAGCCGACCGGCCGGGATACCTCTCTCGCCGGCCAGGTCGTGTTCTGGGGCGGCCAGGTCTGTCCGGTCGCTTTCAGGAAGTCGGCCGGTGGCTCGTACGGTGGAGGCTGGTATCTGTCCGAGATCATGGAGGCCTGTGCGAGGCCCTCGGTACGGTCCTTGAACTCCTCCTTCACCGCGTCCAGCGGGTCCGGACTCACTTGCCTGCTCAGCGCACACGTTTCCAAATGATCGCCGCACTGGGAATCAGAGCATGAATTCGAAGTGTTTGTCACGTGTGAGCGGTGGACTGTTCTGGCCTGCCCCGTGTGTTTCCCGTGACCTGTCTGGGGTCACCGCGGCGGCCATAAGTGGACCCAAGGGTCCGGTATGATGGTTATCGGACCCTCGGGTCCGCTTGTGGCGTTCATTCACAACCGAAGGACACACCCACGATGAGTCATGTACGTATCTCCGACGCCCTCCGCGCCCTGGTCTTCGAGCCCGACCCCGCGCTGGAACTGCACCAGGTCCTCGACCGCTACTACGCCCCGGAGTACACGCACCGCAGTGACGGAAAGACGCTGAACCGCGACGAGTTCACGCAGATGGTCGCGAACATCCGCGGCCAGGTCACCGGAGGCACGGTCACCGTGCTCGACGAGGTGACCGACGGCGACACCTACGCCGAGCGGCACGTCTTCCGCATCACCCTGAGGAACGGCACCACCCAGACCCGGGAGATCGCGATCTTCGGCACCCTCGCCGAGGACGGCCGCTTCCGGCACCTGAGCGAGACGGGTTTCGACGTCGAGCCCGCCCGAACCGTCTGAGCCACCCACGATCGGAGGACCACCATGCCCCGTCTCACCGACCCGGCCCCCGCCTCGTTCCCGGACGAGGTCGCCACGTTCCTCGGCAAGCTGCCGCCCGACCCGATGGTCAAGATGATGTCCCACTCGGCGGGCACCGTGAAGCCGTTCGTCGAGTTCGCCAGGACACTGTTCACCGCGCTCGAACTGTCGGCCCGCGCGCGCGAACTGGTGATCCTCACCGTCGCCGCCCACACAGACGGCACGTTCGTCGCGGCCCAGCACGACCCCATGGCACAGTCGGCCGGTGTCGACGAGCGGACCCGTCAGCTCGTCCGCGAGCGGCAGATCGACAGCCCGGAGCTGTCCGAGGCCGACCGTGCCCTCATCCAGTTCACCGCAGAGGTGGTGCGGCACCCACGTGTCTCCGACGAGGTCTTCGCCGAGGCCCGCCGGTTCCTCAGCGACCGCGAACTGGTCGAGGTGCTGCAAGTGGCCGGTTACTACTGGTCGTTCGGTCGGATCGCCACCGTGCTGAACGTCGAGGTGACCAAGGTGTACGACGACGAACCGGTGCTCAACACCGGCGCCTGACATCCGAGGCCGGCTCCGCGGCGGCGGGGTTCCAGGCGAGGCCCCCGGCGCCGGCCACGTCGACCTCTACGACAAGCGCGAATACATCGACCCCGCCGTCGAGAAGCTCACCGATTACTTCACCACCAACCTCGACAAGTGACCCCACCTCGACAAGTGACCGACTGGGGCCATGTGCGGGGAACATGACGAAGGGGCCGACAGCTCACGCTGTCGGCCCCTCATCGTGTGAGCCGTCCTGCACCGATGGCCCTTCGGATCAGGTGCCGGGTGCGCGTCACTTCGCCTGCAGGGGCCCCGCGAAGGACTTGCGCAGGGACGCGGGAGCGGCCAGGGGAAGGAGCGCGGCGAGCATCTTGCCCTTGACCGTGCTCGGCTGCCGCGTCAGCTCGACGTCGACCCGGGTGCCGTCGCCCTCGGGTGTCATCCGGAAGACCCAGCCGCCGCCGGCCCCGAAGAGCTTGGAGTCGAGCGTGGTGATGGTGACCGTGCCACCGGCCGGCTCCCACTCGTAGCGTGCGCGCTCCCAGGCGGCGGCGGTCCCCTCGGTGACCTCGGCCCAGGTGTCGCCGAGTTCGTGGACCTCGAAGTGTGCGGCGTCGATCGTGGGCCAGACCTCGGCGCGCGCGGGGCTGAAGTCGGTCAGTACCTCCAGCACATCCTTCGGGCCGAGCTGGGAGACGAGATGGAACCGCACGACTGCCATGGGATTTCCTCACCGGGAAGTAACCGTTCTGACTGGTGACGAAAGATTCCCATGAGGCCTCGTCACCTGTCAAGATGGTTACTCCGGAGAGGGTCCACTCACCTGTCAGGAGGGTCACGTGAGGCATGCGTTTCCGTGCGGGACGCCCACGCTCGACTTCGTGGGCACCCTGCAGGAGCGGCGGGCGCCGGTTCCGATCGAGCGGATCGGCTCTCCCGTGCTGCTCGACTCCTGGTTCGTCGAGTCCGGGCTGCTCGACGAGAGGCCCGGATCCGACCAGGCGGACCTTCGCGCGGCGATGGGGCTGCGGGAGGCGATCTACTCACTGGTCAGCGCTCGTCTTGTCGACCGTCCCCTGCCCGCCGGGGCGGTCGCCACGGTGAACCGGCAGGCCGCCGGGGTGCCGGTGGCGATGCGCCTGGGCTCCGCGGGGACCAGCCGTTCCGGCATGACCTCCCAGGCCCTCACCGAGCTCGCCCGCGAGGCGGTCGAGATCACCGCCGGCGGGGATGCGGCGCTGCTGCGCGAGTGCGGACACCCCGACTGCACGCACATCTACCTCGACCGCTCCCGGGGCCGCAGACGGGAGTGGTGTGCGATGCAGGCCTGCGGGAACCGCGTCAAGGCAGCCGCCCTGCGGGTACGCCGCCGAAGGTGAGAGGCCCTGCCGCGGGCGCCTCGCACATATGTCCCAGCGGGGACGGCCCTCTCATATGGAACCGTCCCCGCATCCCTCAACTGCGGTTCTCGGCCTGGAACATCCAGCTCTGCTTCTCCAGTTCGGCGGTCAGGCCGATCAGTAGATCCTCTGTCACGGCGTCCGCCGGACCGGTCACCCCGATGCGTTCCCGCACTCGTTCGATGACGGCGGAGAACGTCCGCACCAGAGCGTCGATGGCGTCGACGTCCTTGGTCCAGCCCGCCGCGAAGTCGGGCACACCGCTGGTGGCGGCGATGGTGGCGGCCCGCCCGTCCGGACTGACCCCCAGCGCGGCGGCGCGTTCGGCCACCGTGTCGGCGTACTCGCGCGCGGTGGTGACCACCTCGTCGAGCTGCAGGTGGACGGAGCGGAAGCGCGGCCCGTAGAGGTTCCAGTGCGCCTGCTTGGCCACCAGGGAGAGATCGAGCAGGTCGACCAGGGTCGCCTGCAGGGCGCTCCCCGCGATCTCGCGCTCTTTGTCCGGCAGTGGGCTGTCTATGACGGTCATGGGTGTGCGGTTCCTTTCCGGATTGTCGCCAGCGTCCCCATTGTCGAAGTCGCCGGTCTGTCATGGATCAGTCGTTTGACTGCCGATCGGCGGTAAGCGACACCGGATTGACCCAATCGAGGGGATCGGTCAGGGACCGACGGGGCAGGGACGCCGCGTCCTGCGGCAGACCGATGCCGCGGGCGATCTCTTGGGCTCGCTCCGACCAGGACACCGACGTCGGTGGGGGCGTGGTGGAGGTCGTCGTTCTGCTCCACGAGGCCTACGTGTGTCAGGCGGATTCGCGTATGAACTCGGCGGCGCGCTCCGCGATGGCGTAGACGGTCGCGTTGGTGTTGTTGGACGGGATCGAGGGGATGACGGAGCCGTCGGCCACGCGCAGCCCTTCCAGCCCTCGCACCCGCAGCGCGGAGTCCACCACGGAGACCTCGTCCTCGCCCAGCGCGCAGGTGCCGACGGGGTGGCAGTAGGACTGGAAGGCCGTACGGGCGTACGCGGCGAGTGACTCCGTGTCCGTGACATCCGGCCCCGGGGCGACCTCCTCGGTTCCCCAGGACGCCGGCGCCGAGGCGCGGGCTATCGCGCGCGCCGTCTCGATGCCTGACAGCGTGACGCGGATATCCCGTTCGTCCGTGAAGTAGGCCGGGTCGAGCACCGGCGCCGCGTACGGGTCGGACGAGGTGATCCGCAGGGTGCCACGGCTGTGGGGCAGCAGGGGCGAGACCCCGATGGTGAAGCCGTTCTCCACCGGGGCGACCGGGTTGGGGAGCGGGAGGTCGACGAAGAGGATCTGGAGGTCGGGGCCGTCGAGCTCGGGTGCGCTGCGCAGCAGACCGATGATCTCGGCGTGGTTGCCGCGCGCCGGGAGTACCGTGCGACGGGTGCGGTGGACGAGGCCGACGATGGGGTGGTCGTGCAGGTTGCGGCCCACGCCGGGCAGCTTGTGGAAGACCTCCACGCCGGCCTTGAGCAGCTCCTGCTCGGGTCCGACTCCGGAGCACAGCAGGAGCTGGGCGGAGCCGATGGCACCGGCCGTGACGACGACCTCGCGCACAGCGCGCACGGTGAACACGCGGCCGTCGACGCCGTATTCGACCCCCGTGCACCGACGGCCGTCGAAGAGCAGCCGGTGTGCCGTCGCCCTCGTGATCACGTCGAGGTTGGGGCGGTCGAGTGCGGGGGTGAGGTAGGCGTCGGCGGCGCTCTGCCGGTGCCCGTCGACGATGTTGAGGTCGACGGGGGCGAAGCCCTCCTCCAGGCCGCCGCTGATGTCGTGTGCCCGGCGGTGTCCGGTCTCGACCGCCCCGTCGAGGCAGGCGAGCAGGACCTCGTTGGGCTCGGCCGTCGGCGCGACGGTCAGCGGACCTGAGGTGCCGCGGCCCCGGGCGCCGTTGACGGCGGTCTCGGTGCGCTGGAAATAGGGGAGCAGGTCGTCGAAGGTCCAGCCCTTGGCGCCGTGTTCGATCCACCTGTCGTAACCGGTGCGGTGGCCGCGGGCGAAGACCATGGCGTTGATGGCCGACGAACCGCCGAGGCCCTTGCCGCGCGGCAGCATGATGCGGGGGCCGGGTCCGTCCAGGGGGGAGCCGGAGTGCTGGGGGACGGTCGTGTCGCCCCAGTTGGCCGGGGTCTCGCCCAGGGCGAGCCAGGCCGGCGGGTGGGCCACTGCCTCCGGCAGCTCGGCGGTGGCGGTGCCCGCCTCCAGAAGCAGGACGCGGACATCGGCGTCCTCCGTCAGCCGGGCGGCGAGGACACAGCCGGCCGAGCCGCCCCCGACGACGATCACGTCGTAGACCTTGTTCCCGGCTTGCTCCGGGTCTGCGGAGGGCGTGGAACTCGCTGAGTGATGACGATCCATGGCTCAAGGCTCCTTCGGGTGAATCGGTGATTCGGTAGTCGTCCTGGTCGGCGCCGAGCTGCTGGAGGAGGGCGGCCCGGACGCGGTGTCGACACGTGCCGTCGCCGCTGCGGCCGGGGTGCCGGCGCCGTCGGTCTTCCGGCTCTTCGGGACAAGGAAGCCACATGCGGCAGGCCGGACAGCGGGCCGTCGCCGGGGGATTCGGCGGGCGACACCCGGGGACACTGAAGAAACGTGTTCCGCCCGCTGTGAGGTTCAGCGGCAGCCCCGACTGCCACAGGAGACGAACAGAGCCGAGGGCCAAGAGTGCCGGCTCAGATCAGTCCCCGGGCTGTGGCCCTGACCCTCGCGGCTCCACCGGCACCGGGCTCGGGCCGCCCGCGGGTGCTCAGGACGTGGACCACTTCTGGTTGACACCGCCGGAACAGGACCACAGCTGGAGCCGAGTTCCGTTCGCCGTACCGTTGTCCCGTACGTCCGTGCACTTGTCGGCGGGCGTGCTCACCAGGTCGTGGCGGTGGTTCAGTACGAACCGCTGCGTAGAACTCCCGTTGCAGGAACCGAGTTCGAGGTCCGCCCCGTCGGCCGTCGCGCCTCCCGCGAGCTGCACGCACATGCCGAGTGCGCGCATGGTCCCGCCTGTGAAGGTCCAGCGCTGCGAGGTGGATTCCGAGCAGTCCCAGATCATCAGTTTCGCCCCCTCTACGGCCCTGCCGCCCACGATGTCCACGCAGCGCTGCGAGGCGTGGCTGAACACGTTCACACCCGGCGCCTCGGCCGGGGCGGTCGCGCCGGACCCGGCCGTGTCCTTCGCCGGGGCGGTGGCGTGCCTGTCCTCTCTCTGCGCACTGCTTTTGGGCGGGGCGGGTGTGGGCTTCCCGGAACCGTCGGGCTCCTTGCCGGCGCCGGTACCGGACGCGCTCACCGAAGGTGCAGGCACACCGCCGAGCCCGTCGACGACGTCTGTGCCGTAGTCACCGGAGTCGACGGCCGCCGACACCTCGTCGCGCTTGTCGTCGTCATGACCGCCGGCCAGGCCCAGGGTCAGCAGGACGCCGCCCACCGAAAGCAGTCCCACGATGCCCACGACGGCGAGCGCACCACGGAACCCCTCGCGCCGGGCCTTGTCCCCGGTGCGTCGGGCGGCAACCGGTTCGAGCGGTACGACGGCGGCCGGCGTGGGGCTGGTGTCCGGGGCGTCGGCACCCCGGCCGGTGTTCCCCCGCGACCCGAGCGAGGAGATCTGGGTGAGCCGGGGCAGGGAGGCGCCTGTCCCGGCCGTGTCGGGCGGACGACCGCTGCTCCCCGATGCGGCCGGCTTCGCGTCACCGGACGTGGCGCCGTCCTGAGCGGCCTCGGAACCGGTACTGACCGACCGGGCGCTTCCCGGGACTCTCTTGGGGAGGTCTCCCGCCGACCGGGGCGTGTGTGGAGGCTTCATGGGTTCCTTTCCAGCGGAGCCGGAGCGTGGGAGGCAGAGTTGCGGAGGTCGGACCGGTCACCCGGGGCGGTTCGGTCCTGCCACACATAGAGCGAGTCCGCCGCCGTTCCGGTTCACCCCCACGACGTGCGACATGTGACTGATACCGGGGAAAGTGGGCGCACACGAACGCCGTCCGACCTCACGGTCGGGCGGCGTCTCGGTGTGTCGTACCGGTCCTGAACCCGGTTAGACCCAGCAGCCGTTCACGGTCGCGGCGAGGCCGTCCATCGCGTCCTTGATGTCGTTCGGAGCGGCCGTGGAGCCGTTCTCGATGAAGGAGAACACCCGCCATTCGCCGTCCTCGGTCCGGGTCAGACCGCTCAGGGCGACGGCACCGGTGAGGGTGCCGGTCTTCGCCTGCACCTTGCCGACCGCGCACTGGGAGTTCGGGTCGTCGAACCGGCCCCACTCCGGGCCGAGGGTGGAGCCCGCCTCACCGGCCACCGGCAGGCCGTCCAGGATGGAGCCCAGAGTGTGCGCGTAACGGGGCTCCGTGAGCAGTTCGAGGATCTGCGCGAGGGTGGCCGCCGGGATGCGGTCGGTCCGGGACAGGCCGCTGCCGTCGTGGATCTCGAAGTGGTCGAGGGAGACGCCGTAGCGATGGCTGAGCACCTGGCGTACGACCTCGGCGCCGCCCTCGAAGGTGGCGGGGCGTCCCGCACCCACGGCGGTCATCCGCAGCAGGGTCTCGGCGATGTTGTTGTCGCTGGTCTTGAGCATCTTCTTGACGATGTCCGCCAGCGGGGTCGACTTGTGGCGTGCGACGGGCACGGCGGTGCGGGCTGCCGTACCGCGTGTGACGTCGCCGTCGACGGTGATGCCGTCCTCGGCGAGCAGCTTGGCGAACGTCTGCCCGGCGTCGATGGAGGTGTCCTGGACGCCGCGTCCGTCGACGACCAGGGCGCGGACAGGGGCGACGGAGTCCGGGTAGTAACCCTCGTTCCAGCCGTCGGCCAGGGTTGGCGCGGGGAACAGGCTGTCGTCCACGGCGACCTTCACCGAGGTCAGGCCCGCCTTCTTCAGCCCGGCGACCGCGGTCTGCGCCAGCTCGGCGAGGTCGGCGCTGGTCAGGGTGCGGTCGCCGCCGCCGACGAGGGTCAGGGCGCCGTCGCCGTAGACCACCTTGGTGGTGAACCGGTGCTCCGGGCCCAGCACCGTCAGCGCGGCGGTCGACGTGGCCAGCTTGACGTTGGAGGCCGGCATCAGCGCGGTGGAACCGTCGTGGTCCCACAGGGTGCTGTCGGAGTCCGCGTCGAGCACCACCCCGCTCACGTCGGAGCCCAGCCGCTGGTCGAGCACCCGGGTGTCCAGATTCGCGGCCATCTGCTGGTCGTCGGCGTCGACACCCTCGGTCGCGTCGGCCGCCGTGCCCGTCGCGCCGTTGCCGGAGGCGGCGAAGGCCGAGGGCCCCGCCAGCGCGGCCGAGGCCATGGGCACCGCGATCGCGAGCACGACGGCACGCCGGACCCCTGAGCCGCCCTGTTTCGTCTTGCGGTGCCGACGCCGGCCTCCCGGTGCGAAGGCAGCCCTCTGCTGTGTTTCCTCTGTCGAGTTGCTCATGGAATCCCAAGGTCCGAGTAAAGAAACGTGTGAGAAGAAGATCGGCGCGCACACTACCACCCGTCATGTGTGACGTCCGGGACGGTCGGAGCGGCCGTCGAGCATTGCACATGTGTGCATGGGCTCACACAGGTTTCCTGGCCGGTGTGAAATGTGAAGGATGCCGCCGGCGAAGTCGGTGTGCCGGAGTCTCCGGGCATGTCAGCCGGTCACGCAGCTCACACATACCGTTCGTCACCTGCTTGACAGGTGACGAATTCGGATGCAGCATGAAACCGGTCCCGTCGACCGACGGGACCGTCCACGATCCACGAAGTGGAGGCTGGTCATGAACCAGGAAGCCACGATGGACACCGCCGCGGTGACACGGCGTGCGCGCTTCGGCAAACTGCCCGAGCGCATCCGCTACGAGGACATGACCGAAGCGGCCGAGTCCGCGCCGAGCGGCGGGGCGAACACCTCATCCGAGGACACGGGCACGTGGCGCACCTCCTCGTGTCTGGCTCTCGACCTGGGGCTGTAGCACTCAGGTGCAGGTCCGTATCGCATCCATCGCTGAACACCCACCGTCAACAGGGCAGGTCATGAACACCTACGAACACCCCCTCTTCCCGGGCCGTCCGGGCAAGGAGCAGGAGGCCATCGAGGAGCTGCTCCGCCGGGTCAACTGCAACGACCGGCGGGAGCCGGACCGTCAGGCGGAGGAGTACACCCGGAAGACACGCCAACTGGCGGCCATCACCTTCCTCAGCGCCGTTCTGTGACCGTCGTGTCCGCGGTGCGGGAGAGGGCGAGAAGGGCGGTCGCCGTAAAGTCGTCCGCCGGTTCGACCGTCTGCCAGGCGGCCACGTCGTCGACGTAGCCGGCACCATGCCCGTCGAAGTCGGACCACCGGTCTCCGGACGGCTCGGCGGGCACGGACCATGTTGTCGAGCCTCTCCAGGTCGCGGTCGCCCAACAGGTCCGGCTGCTGGGGCCATTGGCCACGGCGTTCCGCGGGATGCCCCGGCCCGGTGCGGTTCATGGCGAGGTTCGCCACCTGGTTCTCAGGGCAGTGCGCGTACGTCTCGTCCGCGCCGATGGCGAAGCCGGTGCCCCAGGGGTTGGCGCCGAAGATCCAGCCGCGCTGCCGGGGGGGCGAAGGCGTTGTAGCGGTGGTCACCGGTGACGCGCGCGTACAGCCCGGCAGTTGCCACCGGCCCGAGGACGCGCGGCACGGCGTCGAACTCGGTGAGGACGACACCCGCGCCGAACGGGTCCCGCGCGGCCTGTCTGCCCTACGAGGTGCGAGGGGCCGGAGCCCTCCCAGTCGTCCGACCCAGTGGCCGAAGGCGCCCCGGCGCCGATTACGCAGTCATTCGACGGATGTGTGCGCAATGTCGGTCCCGGAGGCTGAACGGACACGCTCACGACCGACGAAAGGCAACCCGCATGCCCACCTTCGCCGACCACGTCATCGCCTCGCTCAAGGCCTCCGGTGTGCGCCGTCTGTACGGCCTGCCCGGTGACTCGCTCAACGGTCTGACGGACTCCATACGCCGCGACGACGGCGTCGACTGGGTGCATGTGCGGCACGAGGAGAGCGCCGCCTTCGCGGCGGCGGCCGAGGCCGGGCTGACCGGACAGCTCAACGTCTGCGTCGGCAGCTGCGGTCCGGGCAACCTGCACCTGATCAACGGGCTCTTCGACGCCCAGCGCAGCCGTGTGCCGGTCCTCGCCATCGCCGCCCAGATCCCCGGCGGCGAGATCGGCTCCGGCTACTTCCAGGAGACCCGCCCGCAGGAGCTGTTCGCCGAGTGCAGCGTCTACGCGGAGGTCGTCACCAGCCCGGAGTCCGGGCCGCGCATCCTGGAGACGGCCATGCGGGCGGCCGTCGAGCGCAGGGGAGTGGCGGTCGTGGTCGTACCCGGCGAGATCTTCCTCGCCAAGACCGGCCGGGACCTGGCCCCCACTGTCGTACGCCCGACCGGGACCGTCGTCCGCCCGGACGACGACGCCCTGAGCGAGGCCGCCGCGCTGCTGAACGACGGACAGCGGGTGACGATCCTGGCCGGCGCCGGTGCGGCCGGAGCCCACGACGACCTGGTCCGGCTCGCCGAGACCCTCAAGGCCCCGATCGTGCACGCCCTGCGTGGCAAGGAGTACGTGGAGTACGACAACCCGTACGACGTCGGCCTCACCGGACTGCTCGGTTTCGCCTCCGGCTACAAGGCGATCGAGGAGGCCGACACCCTGCTCATGCTGGGCACCGACTTCCCCTACCGGCAGTTCTATCCGCGCGGCGCGAAGGTGATCCAGCTGGACATCCGCGGCGAGCAGATCGGCCGGCGCACCCATGTCGACCTGCCCCTCGTCGGCAGTGTGCGGGACACCCTGCCCGCGCTGCTGCCGCTGCTGAGCGTCAAGAAGGGGCGCAAGCACCTCGACGAGGCCCTCGCCCACTACGCCCGCACCCGGAAGTCGCTGGACGCGCTCGCCGTCAACGACCGCGAACGCACCCCGATCCACCCTCAGTTCGTGGCGCGCACCATCGACCGGCTCGCGGACCGGGACGCGGTCTTCACCGTCGACGTGGGCTCCCCGGTGGTGTGGGCGGCCCGCTATCTGACCTTCAACGGGCAGCGGCGGCTGCTCGGTTCGTTCAACCACGGCAGCATGGCCTGCGCGCTGCCGCTCGCCGTGGGCGCGCAGGCGGCGTACCCGGGTCGTCAGGTCGTCTCGCTGTCGGGCGACGGCGGGCTCACCATGCTGCTCGGGGAGCTGTTCACCCTCCGGCAGAACCACCTGCCCGCCAAGATCGTCGTCTTCAACAACGGCTCGCTGAACTTCGTCGAGCTGGAGATGAAGGCGGCCGGCATCGTCAACTACGCGACAGAGCTGGACAATCCGCAGCTCGCCGAGGTCGCCGCCGCGATCGGGCTGTGGACGCGCCGGGTCGAACGGCCCGGCGACCTGGAGGACGCGCTGAAGGGTGCCTTCGCCCACGACGGCCCGGCGCTGGTCGAGGTCATGACCGCACGTCAGGAGCTCTCCGTTCCGCCCGCGATCACGGGGGAGCAGGCCAAGGGCTTCACCCTCTACGCGATCCGCACCATCCTGTCCGGCCGGGGCGAGGAACTGCTCGACCTGGTGACCACCAACGTCTCCCGCCGGATCCTGCGCTGACCGGCGGAGACGAAACACATATCTCAGCGAGCGTATGTGACGCACACCTGAAACACTTGCACAAGGCATCGAGAAACCCCATGGTTGCCCTGGGCAATGATATTGGAGGTACATGTGTCCGAGAACGCTCAGTACGAGGAGCTGATGCGCCAGCTGAGCGCGGTCGGCTCCGTGCGGCGGAAGCTGGACCGGGCCCTTCCGAACGGTGCCTCCAGCGGATCCGCCATGGTGCTGGCGCTGCTCGACCGCGACGGCGACATGCGTATCGGCAGGCTCGCGGAGCTGCTCGCCGTCGACATGTCGGTCACCAGCCGACACGTCGCGCACCTGGCCGCGCAGGGCTGGATCGACCGCAGCCCCGATCCCGCCGACCGGCGCTCGCGCATCCTGCGCCTGACTCCCGAGGGCCGGACGCAGCTCGCTGAACTGTCCGATCGCGCCGCCCAGTTGCTCGCCCGGCGGCTGGGCGACTGGAGCGACGAGGACGTCCGCCGGCTGACGTGGCTCCTGTCCCGGCTCCGGGCGAGCTTCGACGACCTGTGGACCGCACAGGACTCGTACGCCGAGCCGCCCGAGGACGCCCACTCCTGCCGTACACCCGCTGTCACCACATAAGGAAAGAAACCTCATGACAACCACCCCACGAGCAGGTGTGCGGGCACACGCCCACCACGGAGGAGATGCCGCGCACGCTCCGATGACACACGCGCAGATCATGCGCGCCCTGTCCGGACTGCTGCTCGGCCTCTTCGCCGCCATCCTGTCCTCGACCGTCGTCACCAACGCGCTGCCGAAGATCATCGGCGACCTCGGCGGCGGCCAGAGCGCCTATACCTGGGTCGTCACCGCGTCGCTGCTGGCAGTCACCGCCTCCACCCCGCTGTGGGGCAAGCTCGCGGACCAGTTCAGCAAGAAGATCCTGGTGCAGTCGGCCCTGATCATCTACGCCGTCGGTTCCCTGGTGGCCGGGCTGGCGCAGAACCCCACGACGCTGATCGGCGCCCGTGTCATCCAGGGCCTGGGCGGCGGCGGTCTGTCCGCGCTGGCGCAGGTTGTGCTGGCCGCGATGATCTCCCCGCGCGAGCGCGGGCGCTACTCCGGCTACCTGGGCGCCACCTTCGCCGTCGCCACCGTCGGCGGCCCGCTGCTCGGCGGTGTCATCACCGACACCAGCTGGCTCGGCTGGCGCTGGTGTCTGTTCGTCGGCATCCCGTTCGCGCTCATCGCGCTGGTCGTGCTCCAGCGGACGCTGAACCTGCCGGTGCTCAAGCGCCAGGTCAAGGTCGACTGGGCCGGCGCCTTCTTCGTCACCGCGGCCGTCTGCGCCCTGCTGATCTGGGTCACCTTCGCCGACAACAAGTACGACTGGCTGTCCTGGCAGACGTACACGCTGGTCGGCGCGTCGATCGTGCTGACGGCGATCTTCCTGTTCGTCGAGACGAAGGCGAGCGAACCGATCATCCCGCTGCGGCTGTTCCGCAACCGCACCATCACCCTCGCCTCCCTCGCCTCCCTGTTCTCCGGCATCGCGTTGTTCGCGGGCACCGTCTTCTTCAGCCAGTACTTCCAACTGGCGCGCGGCGACTCCCCGACCATGTCGGGCGTCATGACGATCCCCTTCATCGCGGGCCTGTTCGTCTCCTCCACGGTCTCCGGCCGGATCATCACCCGCACCGGCAGGTGGAAGAGCTGGCTGCTGGCGGGCGGTGTCCTGCTGACGGCGGGCCTGGCTCTGCTGGGCATGCTCCGCCACGACACCCCGTACTTGTTCATCGCGCTCTGCATGGTGCTGATGGGCCTCGGCGTCGGCATGACGCTCCAGAACCTCGTGCTGGCCACGCAGAACCAGGTGTCCCCGGGCGACCTGGGCGCCGCGTCCTCCACGGTGACCTTCTTCCGGTCCCTCGGCGGCGCGGTGGGCGTCTCGGTGCTCGGCTCGGTCCTCACCACCCGGATCGGCCACTACGCCCGCGACACCATCGCCCAGCTGGGCCCGCAGGACCGGGCGACGGCCGCCAAGGCCTCCGGCGGCGGCGAACTGCCCGACCTCGCCCTGCTGCCCGCCCCGGTGCGCACCTGGCTGGAGAGCGCCTACGGCCACGGCATCGGCGACATCTTCCTGTACGTCGCTCCGGTCGCCCTGATCGCCTTCCTGGTGACGCTGTTCATCAAGGAGGTCCCGCTGCGCGCCTCCAGCGGCCTGGTCCAGGCGGCCCAGGCAGCCCGGACCGTGCAGGACGCCGAGGGGGTCGCCGGGGCGCCCGGCGGGATCCCGGTCCGCGGCCGCGTCCGCGGCGTCGAGAGCGCGCCCGTCCCGCGGGGCGCGGTCACGCTGACCTCCGTGGAGGGCCGCGTGCTGAGCCGGTCGGCCGTCCGGCCCGACGGCTCCTACACGCTGGACGCCCCGGCCACCGGACCGTACGTCCTGATCACCTCCGCCGACGGCTACGAGTCCCAGACGTCCCCGATCGTGGTGGAGGAGGAGCCGGTCGTCCATGACGTCGTGCTGACGGTTCCCACCGCCTGACCGGTCCGGTCAGCGCGACGCGCCGGACCGGACGACACCGACGGCCCGGGTGGACGGAGTCGACCGGTCGGACAGCGGACGTCCGGGTCCTCGGCCGTGCTCGACGGCGTACACCCGGACCAGGGCGTGCAGCCGGTGGTGCCCGGGCAGATACTCCGTCAGCAGCTGCGCGTCCGCCAGTTCGGCGAGCAGCAACCGTACCGTCTCCTCCGGCTCACCGCTCAGGGCCGCCGCGGCAGACCGGGAGAACTCCGCGTCCCCGCGGCGGGCGAGCAGTGCGAGCAGGTGCCGCGCCGGTGTACTCAGCCGGTCGAAGGACCACGAGAACGCGTCCCGCAGCGCGCCGTCGTACCGGTGGCCCAGCTCGCTCACCCCGCTCGGCCCGGTGGGCAGTTCGGCGGCCATCCGCGCCAGCGGGAAGGAACCGCGGGACACCGTGTGCGCCGCGACGGCCGCCAGCGCCTGCGGCAGTCGTCCGCATCCCGCCACGATGGCGTCGACGGCCTCCGGCTCCCGTCCGGCGCGCTCCGCCCCGACCCGGCCGACGAAGAGCGCGCGGGCGTCGGCCCGGCTCGGCAGCCCCAGCGACAGCAGACGGGCGCCGTGGCTGGCGACGAGTCCGGCGAGACAGGTCCTGCTGGTGACGACCACACAGCTGCCCCCGTCGCCGGGAAGGAGGGGGCCGACGTCCTGGGCGGCGGGCACGTTGTCCAGCACCACGAGGACCCGTCGGCCGGTCAACAGACTGCGGTACAGGCCCGTCCGCGCGGCGAGTCCCTCCGGTACATCGTCCCCGGGCACCCCCAGGGCGACCAGCAGCGCGTGCAGGGCCTCGGCGAGGCTCATCGCGGGCCCGCCGCCACCGAAGCCCCGCAAGTCCAGATGGAGCCGCCCGTCGGGGAAGCGGTCCGCCACGCGGTGCGCCCACCGCACGGCCAGCGTCGTCTTGCCCACCCCGGACATGCCGTCGATCGCGACGAGAGCCGTGGCGCGCGGTTCCGCCGCGCTTTCCTCCAGCAGGGCGTCCAGCCGCGCCAGTTCCTCCGTGCGCCCGGCGAAGACCGGGAGCGTGGGCGGAAGTTGGGAGGGACTTGTCCAGGAGCCCGCCACCTGTCCGGGCCGCCCGCCGGCGCCGGATTCCGGCGTCGACAGCAGCCTGCGATCGTCCTCCAGAACACGCTGGTGCAACTCGCGCAGACCGGGCCCGGGGTCGATGCCCAGTTCGTCGGCGAGCAGCCGCCGCCCGGCGTCGTACGCCTCCAGCGCCTCGGTCCGCCGCCCGGACCGGTACAGCGCCAGCATGAACAGCTCGCGCGGCCGCTCCCGCAGCGGGTTGCGGTCCATCAGGACGGACAGCTCCACAGCGGCCTCGCGGTGCGCGCCGGAGGACACCTCCAGCGCCAGGCACTCCTCCAGGGCTGCCAGCCGCAGTTCCTCCAGCACGGCCCGGTGGCGGCCGGCGAACGGAGCGTCGACACCCGCCAGGGGCTCGCCGGACCACAGCGCGAGCCCCTGGCGCAGCACAGCCACCGCCCGCGGCAGATCGCCCTGTGCCGCCAGGTTCCTGGCGCGGGACACACCGGCGCGGAACTCGTCCAGGTCGAGACGGACGGCCGACAGGGCGTAACCGCGACAGGTCGTCTCGATGACCGAAGGGCCGGACGCGCCCAGGGCGGTGCGCAGCCGCGACACGTAGGTGCGGATCACGGCCGGTGCCGTGGGCGGTGCGACCGGACCCCACAGCGCGTCGACCAGGCTGTCCATCGAGGCGCGTCTGCCGTCGCCGAGGAGCAGCGCGGCGAGGGTGGCACGCTGCTGAGGCGACCCGAGGTCCACCTCCACGCCGTCGCACCGGGCGCTCACACGCCCCAGCACGAAGAACCTCAGGCCGTCGTCTTCCATCGGGTGTTCCCCTCGTGTCACCGCTGCCGACGGTCCACCGCGGCCGTCGGCATAGGTTCAAACGAGAGGCGGAACAGAAGCGTTCACACCAGGCTCAGTGATGTGTGCGCCTGGCGTGATGTGTTTGCGTACCGCTCATGTCCATGCCGCCCATGTTCATGGACTGCATCATGTGGTGCATGGTGAGCACGGACGGCGGCATGATCACCAGCGGCCGCATCATGCCCTCGTCCTCGTGGTCGAGGATGTGGCAGTGGTACATGAACCGGCCGCTGAGCGCGCCGTACCGCCCCAGCACCGTGACGGCCGTGTTCGTGGCGAGGGCGAAGGTGTCCTTCCAGCCGCTCTCCTCCGGCGCGACGGGCAGCGCGGCGCCCAGTTCGAGCGGCTTGGTGGTGCCGCCCAGGGTGAAGTCCATGCCGGCGGCGTCGACCGAACGCCGGTCCACGACCTGGAAGTTCATCAGGTGGATGTGCATGGGGTGGACGATCGGCGGGCCGCCGGCCGGCGCGAGGCTGAGGAACGTCCACTTCTCCCAGGCGCCGGAGGAGCCGAAGAAGGTGGTGGTGTCCTCGAAGGCCGTTCCCACTCGGCGCAGGGTCTTCGTGCCCCCGGCGAGCTTGACCCGGACGACGCCGTCTCCCTGCTTGGTGGAGCCGTCGGCCTCCTGCATCTCCCACATCTGCGGCATGGTCCGGGTCTTGTCGAACGCGACCACCACGAAGCGCTCCACGGCCCCCTTGGGGGCGTCCGCGGTCGTCAGCCGCTTGAAGTCGTGCGACAGCGTGGCGGGCGCCTTGTACGGCGACTTGGCCTGCCGTGCCACCCGGAACTGCATGACGTCGGGGAACGGTATGTTCGCCGGCGGCACGGGCACTCCGGCGGGCGCGCCCGGCACCGTGTTGACCAGTTTCAGCCGTTTGCCGGCGAAGGCCGCGAAGTCGACGACGACGTCCGCGCGCTCCCCGGGATTGAGGGTCAGCGCCTCCTCGATCACCTGGGGCTTGCCGAGCAGGCCCAGGTCGGTGCCGATCAGCTTCATGGCGTTCGGCACCGCCTTGCCGGTCTCCTCGTCGATCACGACCAGCCGGTAGGCCCTGCTCAGCGCGGAGTTGACGATGCGGAAGCGGTAGGCGCGCGCCTGAACCGACAGATACGGCCACACCACGCCGTTGACCATGGTGTACGGGCCGAAGAAGCCGACGGCGGTGGGCAGTTCGCCCGGCACCGGCTTCCCCAGCGAAACCCTCTTGGCGAGGATGCGGCCGTCGAGCCGCCCCGCGGAGTCCGTGTCGAAGTTGACGTCGGCCAGGGCCAGCGGGATCTCGTAGACGCCGCGCGGAAGGTCCAGCCGCTCCTCGGCCTCGTCCCGGACGATGTAGTGCCCCATCAGCCCTGACATTACGTTCAGCGCGGTGACCGGCATGGCGTGGTCGTGGTAGAAGAGGTGCGCCGCGGCCAGGTCGTTCGGGTACTCCGACAGCTGCGAGCCCCCGTACGTGACACCCGAGTCCGGAGCGCCGTCACTGGTCGCATGCTGGTGCCCGCCATGCAGGTGTACGGAGGTGTAGGCGACGAGGTCGTCGACCTCGGGCCTGCCGATCGCCCCCTGGGAGCCCGGCCTGTTGAGCGGCTCCAGCCCCGGGGCCGCGCCGGCCGGCAGGGTCCAGACCGCCTTGACCGGGTGCGTGCCGCGCAGTCGGTTGGCCCAGGCGATGCGGGTGCGCCGGCCCCGCTCCACCTCGATGGTGGGGCCGGGGAAGTGGCCGTCGTAGGTCCACAGTGGTGTGGGAGGCATCTGGGAGTGCAGCCGGAGCCGCCTCTCCACCAGCGGGATCTCCGTTGTGCCGTCCTTCTTGGGCCGCAGCGTGGGCGGAACGCGCAACGCGTCCTTGAAGGGCGTCAGCTTCGTCGTGGACGGCCGTGACGCCCCGTCCAGGGGGCCGGACGCGGCTGTCGCCTCTTCGTCGCCGAGCAGGTTCGTCGTCGCGTAGAGCGCGGCACCCGCCGTCGCAGCGCCTGCCAGGCCTAGAAACGTCCGTCGATTTCTGTGCTTCACGTGCTTTCCTCTGTTGCAAGGGTGTGTGCAAGGACGCGGGACCGGACCGAAGCAGGTGTGATGCCCACGTGTCGACTCAGCCTAGTGGGTGCGGATATACGGCCTGCAGACATGCGCTATACGGCCGGGAGGTTTGTGCGCGCGATGCCGTCGCTCTCCGGTTGCCCGCGCGCGTGTGTGTGCACATGTGTGAAGGTGGCCGGCTTCCGCCCTTGTGTGTCTACTGAGACATGTGATTGCTTTGCGTCGGAAAGAACCTTCTGCCTGTCTGGTCGGCTTTGTTGCCTACCGACTGAAAGGACATGTGATGATCGATCGCCGCTCCCTTCTTCGTACCAGCGGTGCCGCGGCGGCCGGCGCGCTCGGCGCAGCCGCTCTGTCTTCGACCGCGGCGGCCGCGGACTCGGATCCGACCGCAGGCGTCACACGCACCCTGCTTCAAGAACACCCCTCGCCCGCCAAGGGCTGGGAGGCAGTGCAGACGCTCGTGCAGATTCCCCAGCACAAGGAGTCGGGCCGTCACAGCCATCCCGGTGTCGAGGTCGGATACATCATCCGCGGCGACGTCCTGATGGAGTTCGACGACAGGCCGCCTCTCCGGCTGTGCACGGGTGACCCGTTCTTCATCCCGAACGGCGTCATCCACAACGCCCGCAACGTCGGCACGGTGACCACGATGATGCTCTCCACGTACGTGGTCGACGAGACGAAGCCCCTGGTGACCACCTACTAGGTTCCTCCTCGCCTCCATCGGTGGGCTGGGCCCGGCCGACACGCTGCCTCGGTCCCCGGACCCTCAGGGCCGTGGACACGGCCGATTCCCGCATCCGAGCGCGTTCCAACGTCCCGGTGAGCACCGACTCCACGGCAGCCATGGTCGACCTCACCTGTTCGGCCGTGCTGCGGTGGGCCCCGGTCGACCTCGCAGTGAGCGGCGGAGGCGAAGTCCGCTGTGGCCCTGTCCGCCCCTTTGGATGACGCCGCTGTCGCTGTCGCTGCCGGAGCACAGCGCGGCCGCGGCGGTCGTACAGGCGTATGGCGACGAGGAGTTGAGGCGGGAAGCCGGTCCTTCGAGCAGTGGATCGAGGAACTGCCGGCCGCGCTGACGCACCTGGTGCGGCGGCACATCACCGTGGGGTCGGTGGAGCCGCGCTTCTGAGGCCTGCCGGGCTCATGAGCTGTTATCCGGTACATGATTGTGAGGGCCGCGAGGTTCACATGTTTCTCTATCCCGTCGCGTCGGCAACCGTCAATACGTATGAACGCGTAGGGTAGGAAGATACCCGCCTCAAGGCCCGAGCTCGCTACACACACGGCGCTTCCCCCGGTGGACGGGGCCCACAGAGCGGGAGCCGAGGCAGGCGAGGACGTGGTGGAGAGCGGAGGTTGGACCATGAGTGTCGCTGGGGACGGTGCCGAGCCGGAGTGCTTCCCGCTGGCCGAGGACCTGAAGCAGATGATGGGCGGCCAGGCCGGCTCCTCGGACCTGCGGGCGGCGGTGGAGCGGGCGGCCCGGATGCTGCGCGAGGTCTATCCCGAAGTGCTGGCGAGTGCCCTCGATGCAGCGTCCGTACCGAGCGGGCCGGAAGTCCCCGGTTCCCAGAGGTCTGTTGACGTTCCTGCACCAGCCCCGCCGGACGGCTCACCGAGCAGGCACGTCACGCTCTTCCCCCCGCATCGCCTTGACGTCGTCCGCTACGAGTTCGACCACGATGCCATCCACCTCCCGGATGGCAGCACCGTGCCCACCCACGGCTGGCAGCGCCACGGTCCGAACTTCGTTCACCTCGCTGCCGGCGCCTCTCTGCGCAGTGACACTGGCCGGATCGACCGCATCACTGATCACCACGCGGTCACCGGCGCACTCGCCCTCGCCTCGTCGGCACCGGTTCATTACGACGTCACACCGCACCCGGACTCGCTCCGGCTCGTACCCACCGATCCGGGCCTTCCGGCTGTCGTGCTCCCCGCGGACACCACTGCGCAGCTCTTCGCTCAGGAGCCGGACATCACACCGGAATCCCTGCCCGGCCACCTGGCTCAAGCCTCCAGACTCCTCGGAAAACAGCGCGCCGACCTGGCCGGGAAGTTCCTGGCCGAGGCTCACACCCTGCTGTGGCAGCGCAATGTCGAGCTGCCGCCCCTGCCCGGTGGCACCGGCCGGGCGGACCCCGCGGTGCTGGAGACCGTTCGTGACGCGGTGGCCTGGACCCTGTACAGGGCGTCGAAGGACAAGGCGGACAGACTCGCCACGACAGCCCGGTCTGCCCTCGACATCGCGGCGTCCAGGTCGACGGCCATCGGCGGGGTGTCCCGAAGCGGCACGGGCACGGAGTCCGAAAGCGCCGAGGCCGCCACTGCCGTGCCCTACCACTCCCCGGAGAACCCCCACGGATTGCCACCCGCTGCGGCGGAACAGCCCACCTCGCCACCGCGCGGCTCCGGCCGCGGCGTGATGCGGTCGATCCAGCGGGGCACCGACGGCAGAGGGGTGGCGGGATGGCTGTGGAACGAGGGTGCCGCGCAGCGGGAGGGGGAACTCAGCGCCAGGTTCGGGATACGCATCGGCCCACTGCCGGAGGAGGAGGCGCAACGGCATTTCAGCCACTCGACGCTCGCCAGGATCGAGCAAGTGCTGGCGAACTTGCCACCCGAGCACGTCCGGGACAACCCGCACCTCACGGTGATCGAGTTCTCCGGCCCGGGGGACGAGGGCGCTGCCAGCGAGTACGACAAGGAAACACGTTCCGTTCACGTCACCCTGCCCTTCCACTTGCCTTCCTGGATCGTCACCGAGCTCAATAGGAAGAGAGGTTGGCAGCGTTGGGTGATGGACCGTGCGGCGCGCGCCGACTACGAGGGCGACAGCCTGTCGGGGGACCTGGCGCTCGGGCGCCTCGCCGACTCGCGTCACGTGATGGGCGGCACCTCGGACGCGCTGGCACAGAACAACTTCATGAAGTGGACGCTCACGCACGAGATCGGCCACTCCGTCGATGAGCGCATCGACTGGCACACAGATCTGAGCGAGCAGCCCCGATTCGGTGGCTGGCGGCACTACGGGACCAACACCGTTCAGGTGGCCCTGGCCATCCTCGACCAGGTCGGGATCGGCGAGGAGCACCACACGGTCGGCGATAGCCGACGGCCCCTGTTCGGGGCCGTGGTGGATGCACTCGATCCGGGTGTGGCGCGTCGTGAGCCTCAGGGACTGCACCACCTGAGCAACGATTTCCCGGCGCTGTCCGAGGACTTGAGGAGCCGACTCGAGAAGGTCAGCCGCTTCGGACGGATGGCTCTCGCGCAACCATGGACCTTCGACGACGGCGGCGGTGACCTGCTCAGGATCGGCGAGCGCGTGTTTCACGTCGACCACTACGGACATTGGGTCAGCTACCTTCACGCCGAGCGCGAGAACCATGCCCTGTCCAACTACCAGTTCTCCACCCCGCAGGAGTGGTTCGCCGAGGCCTACGCGGCGTTCTACGGCCCGAGCGAAGCCGCCCGCGCGAGGCTCAACCCAGCGGTGCGCTCCTTCTTCGAGAACGAACTGCCTCAGCTCGTGACGCCGCAGCCGCAGCCCTCGGGCGATCATGACGGCGAAGTACCGCCGATGTCGGGACCGGCGGCGGGCATGCCGACGCGGCGGCCGACAGGAAAGTCGGCCGCGGGGCCGTCCACACAGCCGGCCACCGCGCCCACCGAGCCGCCCCGACCAGCGGGTTACGAGACGCCGCCCGACGCGGCGGACGAGTATCTCGCCGGGTGGGCGCGCACCCGTAACTGGACCGTCGACCAGGCGCGTCACCTCCAGAACGACGCCGCCGAACTGATCGCCTCGATCGGCGACTACCGGCCCGTCGCCGACTCCGGACTGGCGGTGGGCGAGTACCGCATGCGGTTGCGGCGGCTGGCCGCCGTGGTCGCGGCGGCCCGTGCCGACGTCGAGCCCGAAGGCAGCCGGGGGAAGAGAGCCGAGCACGCGCCGGGCGACGCGGCGGACCACGCGGCCCGCGACGCGCGGGACGCCCTGCTCGTCTCGCGCCTGGAGAACGTCTCCAACGCCCTTGCCGAGGAGGGGGAGGGGCAGCGGTTCGACGACGCCGTCCGTGCGGCTCAGGACGTCATGCCGGACCTGCGGCGCGACGACCTCGTTCTCCTGCACGAACACAACGTTCCGGCGCGGGAGGAAACGCGAGCCCTCTCGGTCCCGTATCTGGTCGGCAGGCTTCGGGCCGACGTCGACGTCTCGCGGCCGGCGGGTGAACACTCCGACGCGGTGACCGCCGCCGAAAGACTGGGCCCCGATCTCTTCGGCGTTCGCAGGATCCCCAACCCCCCGGAATTCCTGCGGGGCTTCGACTTCTCGCGGCTCAACAGCACCCGCCGGGAGGCCTTCTTCGCCGCTGTGGATCTGGCGCGGGAGGGCGCGCCGTCGGCGAGGGAACTGGCGCGGCTTCCCGAGAGTTCCGCCAGTGTGGTCCAGTCGCTGACCACGTGGGTTGCGGCGGATTCGCGGCGAGGCGTCAAAAGACTGGCCATACCGCGGCTGCTCCACTCGATCTGGCTGGGCGGTCCGCTGCGTGACGACGGGCCGATGAGGGAATTCCGGGCACACATGGCGGCTGGGAAGCGCCGGAATCCTGACGTCACGTTCATTCTGTGGACGGACGTGTCCCGGGCCGAGTTCGAGGCCGCACACAATCTCGCCGCTGACTCCGGGAACGGACGTCTGTCCGATGTGCGGGACATGCTGCAGTGGGCCCGGCAGAACGACATTCGGCTGATCAATGTGGACGAGGTGTTCTCCTCGGAATCCCCCATGCGCCTTCCCTCGCTCTACAGGACGGAAGTGGCCAGGCGCACAGGTGGTGGGTTCGCCGCCGCGAGCGACATTCTGCGGATCGAGGCGCTGCACCGCTTCGGCGGCGTGTACTCCGACGGAGACAACGAGGTGCTCGGCGAGCTCGAGAGTGCGATCCGCAGCACGCTCAAGAATGCAGGAGGGTTCACCCTCGGCCGGTACATGGAACGGTCGACGAACGCTGTACTGATCTCAGCCGCCCGTCACGCGGCTCTCGGCAGCTACAGCGAAGTGATCCTGGACAACTACACGAGGAGCCCCCACCAGAACGCCCTCGCAACTGCCCTGTACGCGAGTGGTGACGACGTCGACGTGGCGAATGGAGTCCGCGAGTTCGGAGATGTCATCGGCGCCGGCACCGCAGCCATCCGAATACGTGTGCTGAACCGCACCGGGCCGAGCCCCGCCGTTTTCGCCCCGCTCCGACGTGCCCAGAACATGTCCCGGGACGTGCATCCCGACATCCCCTGGGACGTCTTCGAGATCAACTCCGGGAAATCGTGGCTTGAGGGGGAGAAGGGGAGCTCCGAGCCGGTCATCAGGCCCCGCCTGACGCCCGAGGAATCGGTGGACGTGGCACGGTCCATCGCCGCATCCCTCGTGTACGACCTGCACGATCAGCCGGGAAACCTGAATCTGGTCCATTACGATTCCGCGGTTCGGCTCACCTCGGATCCGGACACGGTATGGACGGCGATCCTCCACGTGCTGGCCGAGATCCCCGAGGTACGCGACAAGGTGACCTCCGTGACTCTCTTCACGCAGGACAGCCCGTCCGGCGCTGTACGCGCGCTGCGACTTCCCCCCGACGCACGCCGGTTCCTAAGGCGGGAGTGGTGGAGCCACCGCGATCTCGCGAGAGGCATCAGAGTGGCGCGGCTCCTGGGTCCAGCCGTCCTCGGCCAAGGGAACGGGACTGGCGAATCCCGGCACCCGTTGTCCGGGCATCCGTTGCTGGCGGGCGTCGAGCGGGCCAGGGAAACCCTGGAGAGCCTCGATGACGGTCGGCGGGATGAACTCCTCCGGGAGGTCGGCCGGATCATGGCCAACCGCCACCGCGAGGCGCCGATCATCCGCAGCGACATCACACCCGGATCACCCGAGGCGCACTACCTCAGCCTGTACGACGACATGGCCGTGCTGATCGCCGAACGTCTGCACACAGCCCCGCGCACCGACCTACCGAGGCAGCAACAGCCTGCCTGGCTCCTGTCCGAACAGCTCCGGGAAGCGTTCGGCACCCACGCCACGGAGGGCGTGGCGGGCGGCGGTGTCCGCGAATTCTTCAAACGGAAGCCGAAATCCCGGTCGGGTTCCACGGGCGAGAGCTCCGCGGCGGGGAGCAGCACGTCGGCCCTGGCCGGCAGTACCGGACCCGGCGCGTCGCACGCTGGCTCCAGTACGACGCCGGACACACGGAGCACACCACTGACGGCCAGGGATGTCCGTGACTGGCCCGCACGGGTCGAGGTGACGTGGCGGCTGGGGCAGAACGGCGGGGTGTACGTCGTCGACGCGGGACCGGCCGGCCGCGCGGTCGTCAAGCTTCACGAGGACCCCGCGCCCAGTCAGTACGCAGACGGGTTCATCCGCTCGGTGACAGGGGTGCACGTTCCCGACTCACGCGTGTTCCACCGGGATTCGGATGCCGGGCGCGGGCTGGTGGCGATGATCGCGCACCACATGCCCGACTGGGAGGAGCGCTCCGACGGCCTGGGGCAGCGGTACAGCCATGTCACCGTGTCCGCGTTCGCCGACGGCGACCCCATCGCCAAGCTGCGCGTCCCTCAGCGTCACGAACTGCTGAACAACCCCACCGCTCTACGTCAGTTGGGCTCTCTGATGCTGGTGACCGACTTCCTGATCGGCACCACCGACCGGCTCAGTGAGACCGGGAACTTCATCAACTGGGGAAACGTCCTCTACGACGCCCGGCGCCAGAGGATCGTGGCGATCGACAACGACACCACACTGCTTCAGCCGGGATTCGACGTGGTGGCACACAGCCAGGCGGTCGAGGGCCACTGGGCCGAGGGCTTCGAAGGGCTGGCATACCTCCTCTATGACTACAGCCCGGGGCTTGGCACCGGAGTGTCCAAGACCGAGTTCCGCCACAGCGTGGCGTACGACCTGGAGCAGGGCGCGCTGGAGGCCGTTGGCCAGATCGGCGCCCGCTTCATGGAACACGGACCACGCCTTCTGCAGAACCACATGGCCTTGTTCCCGCAGAGGCAGGCCTCCGACTCCGCCGCGATCGGCGCACTGGCGGACTGGGCCAGGTCCAGGTGGGGCGAGGACACGGCCAAGCTGAGCCAACCGGCAGCGCTCGAACGACTCCGAGCGGCAGTCACCGCCGGCACACCGCCGCTCGTCCTGCGTGCGGAAGTGCAGACCGCGGACACAGCGGCTGCTCTGCGGCAGGCGTTGCGCGGCCGGCTGGCCCAACTGGAGCCGGAGAGCGCCGAGTTCGAACGCGTGCGGAGGGTGCTCGACTCATGGGAGCGCACCGGAGACAAGAATGTGCCGCCGCCGCACGCCGAAGGCGCCACGACACCGGAAGCGGCACCGTCCCGTGGATCTCGGGCGCGGGAGCCCTGGAGGCCACCGGTTCCCGGGCCGGGAGCGCGACTGCGCGTGGACGTGGTGCGCCATCCCCTGTGGTTCGCGATGGAGGAGCTGACCGGGCTGGACGCGGAGGCGATGGCGCGGGTGGAGGACCTCGACCCGGCGGACGGGTCGGCCCTGGCCGGCGACGTGCGGAACGCGATACAGCGGGCGGTCGTCAGCATCCGGGAACGTGTCCGGGACACCCCCGGAGTGGGCCTGGCCAACGTGGATCTGCTGGTGACCTCACCGGCCGGAGGCCAGACCGTGTGGGGCCTGGTCGCCCAAGCACTGGCGGACGACCTGTCCCATCGGATCAAGCTGGTGATGGGAGGCAGGACGGGGCCGGTGCTCGAAGTCTGCCCCGAGTGACGGGTCAGGTGTCCGCGCGTCGACCCGAGTGAGCGAGTGGCGGAACGCCGAGAACGGCGAAGGTGTGCGACCGGGACGAGCACCGGACGCACATCCCGCTACCTCACCGGGGCGTTCACTCACCAGGCGGGCAGATCTTCACCAGCAAGCCGCCGTCCGTGCCTCTCACGACCGGGATGCTCTGGTCAAGGGCCACCGCCACCTGCTGCGTCACCTCGAACATCCTCATCCGCTGCGCCCCGTCCGCAGGAGCGACGAAGCGGATCTCGCTCCCCAGGGTGCCCGTGGGCACCTCCAGCCGGGCCCTGAGGGATCGGACGACCGCGTCCGCCAGAGCCTCGGTCAACTCCGGGGTGAGATCGATGTCCAGGGCACCTTGGGGGAGCAGGTCCGCCACGGTGAAGTCCCGTACCGCCGAGTGGGACCGTGCCGGTGCGTCAGGGGAACGCTCCTGATTCTGCCGCGCTGAGGAATTCCCCGTGCCCTCCGGTCCGCCGGAGTGTCCGTACGCTGTCTCGTCGGCCGCGTACCCGACCGAGGGCGACTGTTCGGGGTTACGGGCGAACAGGCTCTGGCCCAGCTCAGGTGACCGCACCACCGGGTCACGATGAGGCAGGCTCTCGATCCAGCCCTCCGGCCCGTCTGTCACGAGCCGGCCGTCGGAGCTTACGTGCAGAGGGCCGTCCGGGGCGAGGACCGGCGAACCGATGTGATCCGCGAGGCGCTGGGCGAACGACGCTCCTCCCTGCGGGGTGGGCACGGCGGCATCCGGGATCGGCAGGACCACGAGTCCGCCCGCGCTCCACCCGGTGTGCGCGGGAAGCCAGGACGACAGATGCGTGAGCGGAACGCGATGCTCGCCCAGGTGCAGCGCGTCGCCCGCCGGACTCGGTTCGCCGAACAGGAGCATCGGCCTCTCCGTACTACGTGCGGCGCCCGGAAGGATCGATGCCGCGGTGGCCTGAGCGGTGAGCGGACCGTGCTGCACGACCTGGGCCGTGACCAGGTCCAGGGCGCGGGTGTAGCCGGTACCGATGGGGCCCGTCTGCGGCCGCGGGACGAGCGGCGCCGCGCCCAGCGGATCCGCGCTCGGCTGCACCTCGTGCCACCGCACGCCGAGGATCGCCGAAGCCTGCACCGTCGCTCGGGCGACGGTGTCCGGAGACAGCGACACGTCACCCAGCGTGGCCCTTGCCGCGTCGATGTCGAGACGGGACGTGTGAGCTGTGGCCGTTGAGGACGGCACTGTCGCGGACGGTGCCGCGGCGAGCGAGGTTGCAGGGCCGGTGTCCCGCGGGTTGCCGCCCGGGACGGCTCCGGAACCGTCGGCATGTTTCGCGCCCGGCACCGGTCCGGGTGTGGAAGTGCCCTCGGCCGGCGCGGTGTCGGCCGCGGGGGGCGAGGTGGGCTCGCCCCCCTTGACACCGGGCGACGGGAGCGCGACAGGCCCGTTCCCCTTGGCACCGGGTGAGGGGAGCGGGGCAGGCTCGGGAGCGGCGGACGCCGAGACCTCAGGGGCCATCGTCTCCGACGACCGGTCTGGTGCGTGGCCGGTGTCGCCCCGGGGCGGGGCCGTGTCGGTGCCGCCGCCGTGGGACGTGGAGACCGCGGCCGGGTCCGATTCGAGGTGCGGGCCATCGTGTTGGGTGGGCCTCGGCTTTTCGTGGACCACCAATGTGACCGTGTTGGACCCGTGGTTCATCGTCGTCCCGTACCCCGCACCACTCGGTCCGGAGCCGCCCCTGCCGTCGCCGGACGAATGCGCACCGATGTCGTCCAAGGTCGCCGGACGCTGATAGCCGGCGCCTTCGCGAAGAGGCCTTATGGCCGTACCGGGTGAGGTACCTGAGCCGACGGGTGGGATGTTGACGCCGGTGGGTTGGTTGTCGGCGGGGTTGGTGCGGGTTCCGGGTGCGGTGTCGATGGTGTTGCCCGTGCCGGGGAAGTGGTGGTTCTGGCTGCTGGTGGGGGTTTTACCGATGACGGAGAAGGGGGTGTGGGTGGTGGTGGGTGGGAGGGTGTTGAGGTCGGCGGGTCGGTCGTAGCCGATTCCTGTGCGGCGTGGGGGTGGGGGGTTGGGGTTTGGGGTGCCTGGGCCGAGGGGTGGGGTGTTGATGGTGGTGGGTTGGTTGTCGGCGGGGTTGGTGCGGGCTGCGGGTGTGGTGTTGATGGTGTTGCCGGTGCCGGGGAAGGGGTTGTGGTTGGTGGTGGGGGTTGGTTCGGTGGTGGGTGGGAGGGTGTTGAGGTCGGCGGGTCGGTCGTAGCCGATTCCTGTGCGGCGTGGGGGTGTTGGGTTGGGGTTTGAGGTGCCTGGGCCGATGGGTGGGGTGTTGATGGTGGTGGGTTGGTTGTCGGCGGGGTTGGTGCGGGCTGCGGGTGCGATGTCGATGGTGTTGCCGGAGCCAGGGAAGGACTGGGCCGGCTTGCTCCCGGGATCCGCACCCGAGGGACCGGCCGACGAGGCCCGTGTCGGACCGCCACCCTCGTCCGGCCGCCCTGACGAATGCGCCTGCGGGCCGGCGCCGTGCGCCACGGGCGCGAGGTCCGGGGCCCCCGCCTCGGCGGGCTTGGCCGATGCCGCGGTGGGCGTACTCGTCGGTCCCGCCGCAGCCGGATCCAGGTGCGCTGTCTCGCCCTGAGGGCCCGTCGCGCCGAACTCGCTCTCGCTGTGCCGTGCGGGGCCGTACGGGGGAAGAGCCAGGCCCTTGGAGATGAAGTCGGGGAGAGGCACCTTCGCCCCGGAGATGGGGAGAACCACTGAGGTCTTCGGGAGGTTCGTGGGGGAGGACGACCTGGTAGGCGTCCCCTTCGGCGAAGGCACCGAATGAGCGGCTCCAGCCGACCGGTTCGGCCCCGGTGACCAGTGGCCGCCGACGAACGCCGCCTCCGCGCCGAGCGCCATGTTGATGGCCTCGTCCTTCCAGTTCACCCCGTGGAACTGCTCGCCCGCGGCGGCATGCGCGAGAAGCTGCGTGATGACGTCGAATCCGAGGGACATCGCCGCACCGATCGCGGCGTTCGACACGAACGCTCCCGCGGCTCCCGTCTTCGCCAGAGCGGCCGCGAGCCTGGCGAACCAGGGAAGCATGTTCGCCAAGATGCCCCGGACCGCGCTCAGCATCGCGCCGATCAAGGGCCCGAGCTCGATCATCAGCCCGCCCAGGGCGAGGCCGAACACATTGGCCAGCGCCGCGACCACACGTTGCTTGTTGATCTCGTGAATCGTCTTCTGCAGCTCTTCGGCATAGATGTGCAGCGACTCGCCGATCTTCCACGCCGCGTCAGCCGATGTGCTGAGGGACTGGTACACGCCGCGCTCCCCGTCCCGCCAGGCCGCTCGGGCCGCCGTGCCCGCCGAACCCGTCCAGCCCATGGCGTTCATGGCGCCGTCCATGGCCTGGGCCTTCTCGTACAGGGCATCGCCAATGGCGATCCAGTCGTTGCCCAACGTCACGATAGGAGCCACATTGAACTGGACCATGGGCGGACAGACCTTTCAGAGCAGGTGCGCAGCCGGGCCCTCTGCCCGGCCGGTGCTGACAGAGGGGAATCAGGGAGCCGGTTCGGGATCCACCGGCTCGTGAACGGTCTGGATGACGACGGCTCCGCCCTTCCTGGAAATCAGCGTGCCGCGGCCGGGGTGCCGCCGCGCCGCCCGCTGGTCACCGAGCAGAACGCCCTCGCGGGGATCGCCGGACAGAATCAGCCCATCGGTACCCAGCTCCCGCAACCGGCCCACGAACGGATCGGACATCGCCGAGCGCGTCGCCCCGCCGATCCGGCGGCTGAGCACCAGATGGAATCCGATGTCCGAAGCCTGGGCGAGACAGTCGCCCAGCGGGGCGAGCGGGTTCCGGCTGCCGAGACCGGCCCCGGCCACCAAGTCGTAGTCATCGACGACGAGATAGAGCTCCGGCCCCGTCCACCAGCTGCGCTCACGCAGCTCGCGGGAGCCGATCCCGGGCGGCGGCATCCTCTCCCGTAGCTTCTCGGCGAGCTCCTCGAGATAGAACCCCGCGGCCTGCGACTCCCCGGCCTGCGCCCCGAGGTAGTCCTCGGGCACCGCTTCGAGGAGCCCCCGACGGTAGTCGAGCACGATGAAGCGGACGTCCCAGGAAGAGCGACGCCGCACCATGCCGCGCATCCACGTACGCAGGAACTCCGTCTTTCCGGAACCGGAGTCGCCGAGCACCAAGAAGTGCGGGCCGGCCGCCTCCAGGTTCAGTACTGCCGCCCCGAGATCGGACTCACGCAGACCCACGGGTACGTCGGCGGCCGCCAGTCCGGCACCGTCGGGGTAGGCCTGTTCGCAGGCGCGATCCAGATCCGCGTGGGTGACGAGTTCGCCCAGGACGCGCAGCGGCTCCGCGTCCTGCCCGTTCCAGCTCGTCCACAGATCATTGACAAGCCTCTGCTGGGCCTTGGCGAGGCCGTCGGTCGACGCGTCACCGTCCACACGGGGCAGCGCCGCGTGGAAGGTCATGCCCGGTGAGATGATCCCGCGCCCCGGTAGGACGGCCGTCAGCCCGCGGGCCGCCGGGCGGGAGATCTCGGACTCACCGGGCTCGTTGAGCCGCAGCTCCAGGCGGCCGGTGATGTTGTCGCGCAGGTTGGCACGTATCTCGTTCCAGCGGTTGGCGCTGAGGACCAGATGGATGCCCACACCCAGGCCGCGTGTGGCGATCTCCACCAGCGACTCCTCCGCCTCCTCCACAGCACCGCGCAGTGCACCCCAGTTGTCGACGACCAGGACGATGTCCGCGCCGTTGACGCCTTCGGGCATGCTGTCCTCGGCCCGCATCCGGCGGAAGTCCTCCGCTGTGTCGATCTTGAGCTCACGGAACAGCCGTTCGCGCTCGTCCACTTGCTGCCGCACCACCGACAGGGCCCGCCGGACCCGTGCCTCGTCATGGCGGGCCGCGACACCGGAGACATGCGGCGCGCCCTCGACACCGGCCAGGCTGCCGCCGCCGAAGTCGACGCAGACGAATTGGAGTTCGTCCGGCGTGTGCAGCAGCATGGCGCTCAGCACGGTGGTGCGCAGCAGGGTGCTCTTGCCGGACTGCGGAGCACCCACCACGGCGATGTGCCCGTGGGCCCCGGCCAGGTCCAGCAGAAGGACACGCTGTTCCTGCTGGGCGGGCAGGTCGAGGACGCCGACCGGGATGCTCAGTGAGCCGCCCTCCGGCCACACGTCGGAGCGGAAGCCGCGCTCGGCGTCGGTGGTGATCGGCCCAAGGACCGAGTCCAGCTCCACCGCCGGAGGCAGCGGCGGCAGCCACACCTGGTGCACCGGGTTGCCGTAGGACATCATCCGCTCCACGGCCACCTGCATCTCCGAGCGCCGGCCCGCCTCGGGCAGCGAGACGGGGGTGGGCGCTTCGGCACCCTCGTCCTCCTCGGACCGGACGTCCTGCGCGGTGCGGAAACCGAAGGGCACGGGGGACGCCTCCACCGGCCGCGCCACCGGCTCCTCGGAAGCATCGCGATGGGTACCCGACACATGGGCGACCCGGAAGCGTTCGTACACCGACTCGTCGACCTTGAGGTAAGCGGAGCCGGGGATCGACGGCAGCCGGTAGGCGTCGGTCGTGCCGATCACCGCGCGGCTCTCGGCGGCGCTGAACGTGCGCAGGCAGACCCGGTACGAGAGGTGCGACTCCAGGCCGCGGAGCCTGCCTTCGTCCAAGCGCTGAGTGGCGAGCAGCAGATGCATGCCGAGGCTGCGGCCGACCCGGCCGATCTGGACGAACAGCTCGGTGAAGTCCGGCCGCTGGGACAGGAGTTCACCGAACTCGTCCACCATGATCATGAGATAGGGCATGGGTTCCAGAGGCCGCCCGTCGGCTCCGGTCGCGCCCTGGGACTGGAGGATCTGGTACTCGCGGACCGAGTCCACGTTGCCGGCGGCGCGCAGCATCTGCTGACGGCGCGTCTGTTCGCCCTGCAGGGCGGCGCGGACGCGATCCACCAGGGCCAGGTCGTCCGAGAGGTTGGTGATCAGGCCGGCGACATGGGGCAGCTCGGTCACCCCGGCGAAGGTGGCGCCTCCCTTGAAGTCGACCAGGACGAAACTCAGTTGTTCGGGGGAGTGGGTCAGCGTCAGCCCCGTCACCAGGGTGCGCAGGAGCTCGCTCTTGCCCGAGCCTGTCGCCCCGACCACCAGGCCGTGCGGTCCCACTCCGCCCAGCGCGGACTCCTTGAGGTCGAGCATCAGCTGCTCGCCCTCGCCCGTGACACCGATCGGGAGGCGCAGCAGCGACTCGTGGTCCGGAGCGCGCCAAAGCGAGGGCGGTTCCACCTCCTCGAGCCGGTGCAGCCCCAGCATGTCGGGGAGTGAGACCGTACGGGACAGCACCTGTTCCCGTTCACCGGCCAGACGCAGCGGCGCCAGCGCCCGCGCCGTCTGCTCTCCCAGGCCGGGCGGGCACGCGTCGGCCGTCGCATCCGTCACGGAACTGATCAGCGCCGACGTGCGGCTCTCCAGGGCGAGGGACCCGTCCGCCCCGATCCGGGCCCGGACATCGACCCGCCCGGGCTCCTCGCTTTCCTTGGTGACCGTGCATACGACGTGCAGCCCCGTGGCCGGACCCGCCTCCGTCAGCAGTTCGGCGACGAAAGGCAGGATCGCCCAGGGCGCGTCGGGCCGGAAACCGTCCAGGACGACGACCAGGTGACGTTCCGCCGTGACCTCTCGGCGCAGGATGCTGGAGGTGTTCTCGGCGCGCTCGGCACGGACCCGTTCCAGATGGGTTGCGAGTACGTCTTCGATGCCCTCGATGTTCTGCGAGACCACCGGCTTCGCGGATCGGGGGTCCGGTTGCCACGCGTGCGGAAGCCACTTCACCCAGGACCACGGGGCATCCTCGGTGGTCAGGGCGACGACCTGTACGTCGTCCGGTGCGTGCAGCACACCGAGTTGCAGCAGGAGGGCGCCGACGAGCGGGGCGGTCCGTTCCGAGGGTCCGTTCAGGCTCAGCACCCCCGTGTTCGCGAGGTCGACCCACGCGGGTTCGTGACTGACGCGCGCATGGTCGCGCAGGAGCCTGTCCGCCGCGCGCTGTGACTGCGCTTCGAACTCCGCGGTCGGATCGCCTCGTTTGCCGGAGGCCAGTTGCATCGTCGGCGTGCCCTGGCCCTGGCCGAGCCGGAGCCGGAGAAAGTCCTCGTCGGCCGGGCGGCGTTCCCATACCCGGCGACGCCCGGTGGCCAGCGCCCACAACCGGCGCGGGCTGGGGTGGAGGAAGGCGCTGACGGCCCGCTGCGCCGCGGCCGAGGTGCGGGCCTGGGCGCGGATGTCTGCCAAGTACTCGACGTAGCGGTCGCGTTGGCGCAGCCGGGCGAGCCGGGTCGACTTCCTGGACTGCGTGCGCACCAGGACGGTCACGAGTACCGACGTGATCACGAAACCGATCCCCAACATGATCATCCAGGGCCGACCGAAGGTGACCATGTACGCGGCCATGCTCACGCTGCTGAGCAGCGGCAGCAGCAGATAGAGCCAGTTGGACGCCTGATTCTCCTGGGGCTTCTGGGGTGGAGAGGGGAGCGAGACATGTTGCTCGGGTACCGAGGGCGGGAAGGTCCGCGCCGGACGGTGAAAGGCGATTTTGCTCATCAGTTGGGGAAGTCCTCCAGGACGGCGGAATCTTCGGGGTCAAGGCCCTCCGGCACGTCCGGCGGCGCCGACGTGGGGGTTTCGTCACCGGTGTCGCCCAAGAACGCCTGGGTGATCTGGTGCTGCAGATACTCGGCGCCGCCCGGGAGGTTGTCGGCGAACTCTCGGAACACCTGCTCAAGGCGGGCCTCCGTCTGACTGAATCCGGCCGCCACCACGTGGACCGTTCCCGCCATGACGTTGAGGACTCCGTCCTCCGGATGCTCCTTGCTTCCGAAGAGTTCACGCATCACGCCGTTCCAGCGGTCCATGAACTTCTTTGCCTCCTGTGCGGAACTGCCCGCCCAGCTCAACCGCAGATGGAAGGCGGCACCGGCGATGGCCTCGATGTGATCGACCATCTGTTCCGCGAGCGTCAGCAGCGACCTCCCGACCTCGTCGACCAGCCGGGGATCGATCGACAGGACCGACGTGTCGTAGTCGGGGGAGTCAGGCATCGGGACCTCCCGGCTCCATCGGGCGGTCTCTGAGCGTCGCTTCGGGATGCGGATCGGTCTGACGGCCGGGGAGCGACGCTTCGGGGCGATGGGCCGGCGCCTGATGGTTCTGCGCGTACCGGTTCGGAGGCACGTGTGAACCGCCGCTGCCGCCGCCGCTGTTGTGGAAGTTCTTCTTCTCGGCGTCCAGATAGTTGTCGTAGGAGACCTGCATGCGCCGGACCGTCTCCTCCAGGAGCGCGTGCAGGTCGGCCGAGACGCGATCGAACCACTTCATGACGGGTTCGCTGCTGGACTCGGACGGACTGCGCCACGCCTCGGGCAGCCTGGCGAACTCCGTGCGGATCTGTCCGAGGTCGCCCTGGATGTTTCCGGAGATCCCCCTGACCTTGCCTGTCGCATCCCCGAGCTGTCCGAGTGCCACCTCGAACTCTCCCGGGCTCATGGTCTTGTGCGAGCCGTCAGCCATTCCTACCCCCACGTTCCGTACCACTGACGAAAGGACTGTCGCCGGAGACCGGCGCGACGTGACATATGTGTGCAGCTCCGCCACCCGTGGTTCACACCCAGGGTAGACACATGCGAACATGCGGTAGAGGGCTTCCTGTCGCGCCACGTGTGAAACTTACCTTGGGCGCCGCGTTCACGAAGAGGAGCGAGACCTTGGCCGATCGCGAAGATTCCAAGTACGACCCCCACCCGCTCTCCGGGGACACCTCGGGAGGCGAGGGCGGCGGCGCGGACCCGGATGCCGGCAAAGACCTGAGCTATCTCGTCCCGACGGTCACGGTCGGCTGGGACGCGCCACCGTCCTTCAACCTGCCGCCCAAGTCCGACCAGTCCGAGGGCGGCGGCTCCTCCGAGGTGGTGGACACCGGACCGATCTTCGTGGACGCGGGTAGCGTACGCGCGGCCGAGTCGACCATGCTGGGCCTGCTCCGTGCCGCTGCCGCAGACTACGAGGAACTGCGTACGCGGACCCTGGCCGTGCGGACGGAGGACTTCTTCGGCCCGCCACAGCCGAAGTCTCCCATCGCCGCGATGAACCCGGGCACCCCCGGCAACTCCAGCGGTGCCAGCCCCATGGCCGACGGGGAGACCGACCCGGAAGGCACCGCGGCCGTCGCCGAACTGGGCAAGCAGTTCGGCGAGACCATCAAGCCCGCGATGGAGAAGGCGCTCTGGCAGATGGCCAACTCCCTGACGCTGGTCGGCCAGTACCTCGCCGTGGTCAACCGGGCCGGCCAGATGTACGCGCAGGTCGACCGGAAGGCCAAGTTTCCCGATCCGCCGACCGGTCCCGCCACGCACTGATCCGTGCGGTCCCGGCCTTCCGGCGTGGCGGCTCATGAGTGCAGTACCTCCGACGGCAGGTCCCGGGGCAGCACGAGGGTGAGGTCCTCGGGACCGGGGGACTCCAGGTCCGCCACCCGCTGAGCGTGCAGCTCCGTCATCCGCTGGAAGGCCTGTCGGGCGGTGCGGCCGTTGCCGAACCGTTCCGTCCGCTCCATGGCGTCGAAGTAGGCGGTCAGACCGGTGACGGTGTCCGCACGCAGGCTGTACTCGTGCAACCGTGCCTGGTGCTCCACGATGCGCACCAGGTCCGCGGACGAGTAGTCGTCGAAGCTCAGTGTCCGGGTGAAACGGGACGCGAGGCCGGGGTTGGAGCCGAGGAACCGGTCCATGTCGTCCGGGTAGCCGGCGACGATGACGACGACATCGTCCCTGTGGTCCTCCATGAGTTTGACCAGCGTGGCGACCGCTTCCTGTCCGAAGTCGGAGCCCTGCCCCGGCGGAACCAGCGAGTAGGCCTCGTCGATGAACAGCACGCCGCCCAGGGCCCGTCGGAAGACCGCTGTCGTCCTGGGGGCGGTGTGGCCGACGTACTCACCGACGAGCGCCGCGCGGTCGGCCTCGACGAGGCGACCGTGGGTCAGCATGCCGAGCGCCGCCAGGATGCGGCCGTAGAGGCGGGCCACGGTCGTCTTGCCTGTGCCGGGGTTGCCGGCGAACACGAGGTGCCGGGCCAGCGGCGGAGGCTGGAGGCCGGCTTCCTGGCGCTGCTTGACCATGCGCATCACCTTGGCCAGCGAGGCGACTTCCTGCTTGACGCGCTCCAGGCCCACCAGCCTGTCCAGCTCGTCCAGCAGCCCTGGCAGCGACTCCTCCGCGGCGGGCTCCTCTGCCCGTGGGCTGTTCTCCAGGAGAGTCGTCGGACGGCTGCCGCGGACGGCGGGCTCCCGTTCGTCGACGGTATCGGCCGGCATCGTCGGAATCGTGACGTTCTCGCTTCGGCATCGCTCGAAGACCGGCTCGCTGTCGGCATGCGAGGAGAGATCCTCCTGCGTGTCGTGCACCAGCAGATTCCGGAACATGGGCGAGGCGTTCGCCCCCACGTACAGGGCGGGGTACCGGGTGTCGGTGACCGTGCAGTCCTCGAACACCCCGGCCGCCTCGTCATGGGCGTAGACGCCGTTCTTGGCCGCGCCGCGGACCCGCGTGGAGTACACACGGGGCCGTGAACCGCTCCACACCACGAGGCCGCTGCCCCGGACATCGGCGATGACCGTACCGTCGACCCAGCCCTCACTGTCCTTCTCGAAGAAGACCCCCGAGGTCTCGCAGTCCTCGATGACGCAGTTCGTCAGGGTCGCACCGGTACCCGTGCCGATCTCCACTCCGGTGCGCCGGACCGACCGGACCTCGCAGGTGTCAAGGAGCGGCCGGTGCCGGGTCCGCAGCCGGACCCCCGTGGCACACGCGGAGACCGAGCACCGGCGTACCAGGGCGTCGCCCTCCTCGACGTCCAACCCGGAGAGGCCGGCCCGTTCGATCCGGCTGTCCAGCGCCGTCAGATGGGCGCCGTGCTCCACCCGGACGCCGTGCTGGGCACTGTCCAGCACGACACAGGTCCGCAACTCCGCCCGGGCACCACCCTGCAGGTGCACCGCACTGTAGGCAGTGGTGGACATCTCGCACTCGGTGAGAATGGTGAGCGAACTCCCGCTCCCGTACAGGCCGTTGGCACCGACGCGGGCGAAGACACAGCCGGTGGCGAGGACCTCCGCACTCGCCCCGACGGCCAGGGCCGTGCCGGGCAGGTCGACGGCCCGCACCCGTTCCAGGACGAGTCTGCTGTTGCCCGTGACGTGTATCGCCGCCTCACCGACCTCCGTGAGGTGGCAGTCGGTCAGGCGCGCGTCGGACTCGCCGGCCAGATACACGCCCTCCCGGCCGGTGCGCAGGATCTCGCACCGCTCCAGCCGGATGCTGCTGTCCGCGCGACCGGCGGCCGATCCGGCCCCCTCGGCCGATGGCGGCTCGGTCGGCTGTGTGCGGGCGTCGAGGACCGCGTTCTCGCCCTGCAGGCCGTGGGTACCCGCGCCGTGCAGGCGACAGTTGTGGAGCAGCAGCCGGGCCGGGCCGGCGACACGCACTGCCGCGTCGGAGCACTCGCCGAAGAAGCAGTCGTCGGCCGTGACCGTCGAGGTTCCGGTCAACGCCAGTGCGCAGGCCGCCGATTGGGCGACGCGGGTGCCGCGCAGTTCCACCCGGGCACCGTCGTCGACGTGCACACCATGCCGACCGACCGGCCCGAGCGTGCACCCGGTGAGGGCGGCCACGGCCGTTCCGGTGACCCGGACGCCGTCCCCGGGCACGTCGCGGACAGTGCAGTCGCGCAGGGCGGCCCGCGCGTCGTGACCGACCTCGACCGACCCGGCCGTCACGGTGCATGCCTCGACTTCCGCGCTGCCGCCGCGGATCAGCAGCGCGGGGCCGCCGCCACCGCCCGCGAGGTCGAGGTGGCGCAGGACCGGCGCTCCTCCGCTGACGCTCACCGCAGCGCCGCGGCCGGGCGCGATGCGTACCGTGCCCGGCCCCTTCGCGGCCACTATCGTCACATCGCGGTCGATCACCAAAGACTCGTGGTAGGTGCCGGGTTGGAGGGATACCACGGCCCCGTCCGCTGCGGCGCGCACGGCGGCGGCGACCGTCCGGTGCGTCCCCCATCCCCGTTCGGCGACCCGTACGACGCTCTGCTTCACGACCCGCTCCGTGCCGCGCCGGTCACAGGCCCGCACCGAGGCTGAGGAGGTCACCGAAGACGCCGAAGACACCCAGGGCGAGCGGAACGCTGACGATCGACAGGAAGAGCCCGAAGGAGCTCATCCACCCCGGCCGTTCGCCGAGTTCGTCGGGGATGCCGAACGCGCGGGCCAGCCCCAGACCAAGGGCCCCCAGCGCGGCCAGCACAAGAGCGGCGGGGCCGGTCCAGCCGGGGGCGCCGAAGGAGGGCGGGGCGAGCGCCAGGCACGACGCCAGGCCGGTCACACCCGCGGTGAGCTGAGGCAGCACGGCACCGAGGGCGTTGAGCAGGCCGGCGCGCAGCAGCAGTGCCAGACTCACACAGACGCAGAGCGCCACCGGCCATGTCCGGTCAGCGGCAGCGAGCAGTACGAGGGCCGGGGTCAGCACCAGGGCGCAGAGGACGGCGATGCCGGCCAGCAGTCGGCGGGCCTGCCTGGCCAGTTCGGTGACGTCCGCGCCGCGCCCGGCCGGCTCGTCGTCGGCTGCGGGCGGCGTCCCGCCCGCCAGCGCGACGAGGTGTCCGGTGGCGGTGGGTGCCACGGCGAGGAGGCCGAGCAGCAGTACGGCGACGACGGCCGCGCTCTCCGTCAGGTTCGCGTCGGCAAGGGCCAGCCCCACCACTGTGGGCAGGAAGAGGCAGGACACCGCGAGCACGGCCAGGGGCAGCAGGCGAGGCACCGCGAGGCGGGCGACACCGGATCCGAGCGCGATGCCCATGCCGGTCGCCACGAGCGCCGTGAAGGTGTTCTCCCGCGCCACGGGCACCGAGAGCGCGGCCGTCGAGAAGAGCGGTACCGCGGACAGTGCCAGGGTCAGGTGGACGCCGGACGGCAGGGTCCAACCGCGCCGGGTGGCGTGCGCGGCCAGCAGCGCCAGACAGGAACCGGTCAGCAGCGCACCGATGCCACCGGCCGGTTGCGCCGGACGGTGCGCGACCAGGACCGCGAAACCGGCGATCAGCGCCGCGACCCCGCCCAGCAGGAGTGTGTGGGCCCGCGAGCGGGCGTCCCAGGACAGACCCGACCGGTTGACCTCGTTGACCTGCTCCTCCAGGTCGCTGACCTCAGCCTCGTCGAACTCCCCTGCGGCGGCGTCCTGAAGGTAGAGGGTCGCGCCGTCCACCACGCCCGATTCCGCGAGCGTCGCCTCCGGCGGGAAAGGCCGCGCCCCCGGCAGGGCGAGCGACCAGACAGGCGGAAACGTGTCGTCGGTCGTCTCTTGCCCGCAGGCACGCAACAACATCGGTGTGTACTCGGCGATGGTCGCGTACACCGGCACCGACAGGTCAACTCTGCGCCGTGTTCCCACGATCGTGACGTGGCAGCGTTCGTCTTCCACAGGCGTTTCCTTCTCGTCGACTCGTATCGGGCCCTGGGGGCGGGCGATGGCCGGAGCCGTCCCTCACAGGTTCTGCGTCAGCCCTGCGAACCGGGCCTGGAGGGCGGCCGCGGCCGCACCGTGCGCCTCCCGTACCGCGGCCAGGACGCTGTCCGCGAGCGCCTCTGTCTTGTCGGGGTCGGCGGCCACCGGGGATATCTCGAGGTGCTGCAGATGTCCGGTCGGGCTCACCGTCGCTTTGACCAGGCCGCCGCCGGCGACACCGGTGAAGCTCGCGTCGCCTGGCGCCTGTTGTGCCGCGATGAGCCCTTGTGCCAGGTGCCGGGCTTGCTCCAGGACGTCATCGAGGTCCGGTTGTTCGTGCTCATTCGTCATGCTCGTCAGCCCAGGCCCCACTTCTGGTTCGGCGTGCCGGCGCAGGTGTACAGCTGGAGCCGGGTGCCGTTGGCGGTCTTCTTGTCCTGGACGTCCACGCACTTGTCGGCGTGGGTGTTGACCAGGTCGTCCCTTTCGTTGAGGTCGAACCTCTGTGCTGCGCCGCCGGTGCATGTGGCGAGCTGGACGGCGGCACCGTTGGCCGTCGAACCGCCCGCGGTCTGCATGCACTTGCCCTGCGATCGGACCGTGCCGTCGGTGTAGAACGTCCACTTCTGCCAGCTGTCGTCGGAGCAGTCCCAGATCTGCAGCGGCGCTCCCGAGTCGCTCCGGCCGTCCAAGACGTCGATGCACCGGCTCGAAGCGAAGCTCACGATGCGGCCGGTCACACCCGGCTGGGCCTGCGATTTGGCCTTCGGCTGGGGTGCGGCTGTCGGCGCGCTCCCGCTCTGCCCCGAACCGGAGGCGCTCTCACCGGCGTCGGAGCCGCTCTTGCCGCTGGATGGTGGATTGTCGGACCCGCCCGACGGAATCGCGGCTCCTCCGGCCGGAAGCCGGCCCGCGCCGCCGCCGGATGGCACGGACTTCGACTCATGACCGGGCTTTCCGGACTCATGCGTCTTCGGCCGTACGGAATCGGCCTGGGCCTCGTTGCCCTTCGAGGTGTCCCGCACGGACGCGGCGGCCTGACGGGAGGCGTGCTCGTCATCCGATCCGCCCCCCATCGTGGACATCATGCCGATGCCGATCGCGCCCGCCGCGACCAGAGCGACCACAGCCATCACGACGACCAGCCGCGAGACCACGTGGGCTCTGTCGCGTTCCCCCGGCCGGCGGGAGCTCGCGGCGAAACTCCCTGCGAAGCCGGGCAGGCCGGGCCCGCGCACTTTCGTGGACTCTGGATCCCCCATACCGATTCCTTTCCTTCCCGACGGACTTCCGGCAGCCGGTCTCACATGTGCCGGGTGGCACCGGAGTCATCCAGAAGCCCCTCACATGTTGTAACACGTATGTGTAATCCTAGTCGGACCGCGGAGCAGGTCGGCCCACAGTTGGCGCAAGGTGGTCAAACCTGGCAGCCCATAGAGTGCACCTGCCGACGATAAACACATGTTTGCGGAGGCAGTGAGGTATCTTTGCCGAGCAGTGCCGTGGCCAATACATCAGGTGTGCCGTGGAGCACACCTCCGACGGAAGGTCTTCACTGTGTCGGAAACCAGAGACGGAGTTGTCTACGAGCTACTTCCGTCAGACCTCAGCGACGCGGCCAGCGCCTGTTTCACCACAGCGGAGTCCGTTGCTGAGCGGCTGGACGCGCTCAGGAAATACGTGGTGAGCCTGGACGATTTCTGGAGGGGGCCCGCGGCGACGCAGTTCGGCTCCCTGATGGCGGATTACGACGCGAATGCCGCGAAGCTCCACCAGGCGCTCACCGCGATCGCGGAAGGCCTGAGCGGTACGCACGGCAACTACGTAGACGCGGAGACGGCGGCGTCGCACAACGTCTCCAAGATCCAGCTCCCACCGCCCCGGTGGTAGCGACCTGACAAGCAGCGGGAGACACGACATGCCGGACTTCGAATCAGCGTCGCTTCGCGTCGGTGGCAACCTGCAGGATGCCGGACACGTGATCAACGAGACGGTGCGGCTCCTCGACGAGGAGCTGGAGCACCTGCGAACGAGGCTGCAGCCGCTGATCCAGACCTGGGCCGCCCAGTCGGCGGACGAGTACCAGCTCCACATGCACCACTGGGACCAGGCCGCGGTGGCGTTGTACGGGGACGAGTCGCAGGGCGGGGTGCTCGGCACGATCGCCGCGATGATGCGCATCAACTGGATCAACTACGCGGACGCGGAAGCGGCCAACTTGAAGACGTGGAGCACGACCGGCTGAGGGTTCTCTCCTCGGCTGGGGTCGTGTGACGGCAAGGAAGTATCCGAATTCGTGCAACCCGACCGGCGGTTCACCCGGTGTCTACGCGCAGCGGACAACTCCGGGTCAGGAGCGTGATAGCCGTGCCGCACGACGCGGACATGGATTTCGAAGAGTTCTGTCGCTGCCCCATCCACGCTGGAGACGAAGTTCGCCTGGGCCCAAGCGCGTTGGAGTCCGCGGGGACGATCGTAGAGTTCTTCCGGTTCGTGGCCATCGACAGCACATGCCGCTTGACGGACCCCTCGACGGCCGCCGTGACGCCACGCGCTCGCGGGCGCAAAGGGCCATGACAGCACCCGCCGCGAAACACCGAATCGGAAGCGCAAACCTTGCGTGAACCCGAACGGGGTGTCGGACCGTTTCCAGGTTGGAGGCACCTGCACTCGGACACGCTCGGGTGACAGGTGAGGGCAAGCCACGTTCCTTGTCGACAAGGAGTGTGGCAGCGCCGTGCCGGCATGGGTGGATGTGCCCCCGAGTCCCGATTGCCGGCACGCTCCTCCGGCGGTCCTGTCTCCGCATCCCCGCTGTCCGGGGCAGGACCGCATTACACTTCGTCGATTCCGCTCCACACCCGTCGGCCGAATGCCATCCGAGGAACTCCACCCCGGCCTTGATCCGGCCCTCCGGCCCGCAGTACGCAGCGCGTTCTACGGCGGTGTCGACCAGGACATCGCGGACGCGGCGATCGCCCTCCTCGGCTGCGAGTCACCGACCGCGATGGCCACACAGCCCATCACACTCACCGCGCAGCGCTGGGGGTCGATCCCGCGCACCTATGTGCTGTGCACCCGGGACAACACCATCCCCGTCGCCCTCCAGCGCCTGTTCGTCACCCAGGCCGACCACGCCTGCCCGCAGAACAGGACCCACGTGGTCAGGCTGGAGTCCGCACACTCACCGTTCCTGTCGATGCCCGACCGGTTGGCCGAGGTCATCGCCGGGCTCGTGCGACCCTTGGCCACGATCTCGTCGCTGTCGCTGTCGCCGTCGCCGTCGCCGTCGCCGTCGTCCTGAGTCAGAGCACCGGGCGCCGGACCACCGCCGTCCTCGCGGCGCTCCCCGAAGTCGGCGAGATGTACTCCGCCACGGGCCATGTCGATCTGCCGCACTGATCGAGCGAGGGGCCGACCAGCGGCCCCGGGCGCCCGATCGGCCGAGGCACGGCCTGAGGGCGCGTGCGGGATCCCCCCTGCATGAGTGATACACAAACCGTAGGGCTCCCCCTATGGTCCGGCCGCGAGAGCGTTCGGCATGCTGAGATCATGTGCATCAACATCGTCGTCGTAGACGACGACCCTGGGTTCCGCCGGATCGCCACGACGCTGCTGACGGCACGGGGGCTGCGTGTCGTGGCGGAGTCCGGGGATGGCGCCTCGGCCCTGGCCGCGGTGCAAGTACACCGCCCTGACGGGCTGCTCCTCGACCTGCACCTGCCCGATCTGGACGGGCTGACCGTGGCGCGTCGGCTGACCGAGGAGGACAACCCGCCGCGGATCGTGCTGACCTCCACCGACAAGTCGTTCTGGTCGCCGGAGGAGTTGGAGAGAGCGGGTATCAAGTCCTTCGTCGCCAAGGACAAGCTCTTCGACGCCGACCTGCGGGGCCTGTTCGCACCCTCCGGCTCCTGACGGAAGCCTTTCTCAGGAAAGCGTTCCTGCGGAAGCACTCCTACGGAAGCCCCTGACCGAAACCTCTGGCCGGTGGCCTCTTGCCTCTGCCCGCGTCCTACTGCCCGAGGTAGCGCAGCACCGCGAGTACCCGGCGGTGCTGTCCGGTTGCCGCCTGGCTGAGCCCCAGCTTCATGAAGATCCCGGTCACGTGCCGCTCCACGGCGGCGACGCTCACGAAGAGCTGCTCGGAGATCCCCGTGTTGGAGTGGCCCTCTGCCATCAGCGCCAGGACCTCCCGCTCCTTCGGCGTCAGCGCGGCCAGCGGGTCCTCCGGACGCTTGCGCCCCAGCAGCGCCGCGATCACGTCCGGGTCGAGGGCCGAGTCGCGGGCCAGCACCCGCTCGACGGCATCGATGAGGATCTGAGGGCTGGCCACCTTCTCTTTGAGGAGATAGCCCACCCCGCTCGGGTCGTCCCCGACCAGGTCGAGCGCGTAGGAGGCGTCCAGGAACTGGGAGAGGACGATGACGGCGGTCTCCGGCCGCGCCGCGCGGATCTTCTGTGCGGCACGCAGGCCGTCCGCCTCCAGTTCCGGCGGCATCCGGATGTCGGTGATCACCACGTCGGGGCGGTGCTCCTCGGCGGCGCGGACGAGGTCCACCGCGTTGTCGGCGGCCTCGACCACGTCGATGCCGGCCTTGCGCAGGATGGCCGCGATACCTTCGCGCATGAACGGCTGGTCTTCTCCGAGCACCGCCCGCAGTGGTTGGCTCATGCCGGCATCTTAGCCTGACGCGTGTCTCGCATACATGACAAATACCCATCTGAGACGGCTCGTCGAAAGCGCACACGTGTGACCTCGACGTTCAGGCGGAGGCGCCGGTCGAATCGATCTCCCGGTCCCGGTGCACAGAGGATCCCCGGCTTCTCGTACGCGTGCCACAGATGCGTGTTCCCTGCTGTGCTGCGTCAACTGGTCGAGCCGACGGGTGACGACGGCCCCGGCCAACGCGTCGCGTTTGGCGCGCATCGTCCTCTGCTCCGGTTCGCGGGGTGAGACGCGCACAGATGGCGGCTGGCACCCGGCAGCCCGCCGAGCAGCGTCAGGTACGGCTCGGCCTCCCCGGCCCGCGGCCCCATCAGGCCCTTCATCAGCAGTCGTACGGAATCCGGGTCCCGCGCGGTGAGTTCGAAGGAGGTCGCCTGTTCCGCGGGCAGGTCGCGGCGTAGGGCCGCTCGTGAGCGAGTTCCCGCAGGCCGTCCTCGACCCGTCGCAGCAACCGGTACGGAGATCCGGGTTCCCCGGTCCGCGCGGCGGGCACCGGCACGAGGGCGGCCGGCGGGGAAGAGCCGGCGGCGCCATGACAGCCCCGGCGATCCTGCTCCCGGCCAGGCCGCCTCTTCGGGGGCGAAGGCCGGAATGCGGGACTTCCCGGCGCCGGCGGGACCCTCGATCCACAGCACTCCGCTTCGTGACGGTGGACGAGGCGCAGCGCCCGCCTAAGGAGCCGCTCCCGCTGTGCGTCGTGCTCGCGCGCAGGCGCCTCGGGTACGGGCTGGGGGCGCCGTTCGTCGTCGGCGGGATGTCGGTCGCCCGGATCAAACCGGCCGCCAGTGGTCCGTGTGCCGCACGGGCCGGGCCGGACCCCCGAGCCGTGGGGCATTCGCCGCGAGTACGGTCGGGCCAGGGGCGACTGGCCGTGTTGGCGCATCGCAATACGCGTATGGCCATACGCGCATCGCCATACGCACTCACACGCGATCGTCACCGCCGAACTGACGTTCCTCAGCCGCGCGTTGAAGGCACCAACCCTGCTCCCGGGACGCGGTGGTGCGGGTGGCCATGAGTTTCACTCCTCTCCGCCGCCGCCTGTCCTCGGTCGTCACACGTGATATGCGTCGTCCGAGCCACAGGATGTGTCCTCGCCGCGTCCGGTGGCTGTCAAGGACGCCTGAGCCGTGGCGGGGGGCTCACCTCGCGGGCAGTGTGGGGAAAACCCGAGGTCTGTGCGCTTCCTGGCCCGGATCCGGCCGGCCGGTCCCGGCCGGCGCCAGGACGCCGCCGCAGGTCACACGGCTTGTGCCCGCCGTGAGGTGGGGTGGGCCCTACAACGGCGTGGGGGAAAACCCCGAGCAAGGGCGAGGGAGCGCACGACAGACCAGGATGCGGCCTCCTTCGAGACTTGGCGCTGGATCGGGGGGTTCCTGTTGCAGGAAACGCGATGTGTCGGACAGCCGCCACCGCTGGACAGCTCTTGAGCCGAACCCCCAGAGGAACCTAAGAGCTTCACCGACAGGACGAGGGGTGCCGCGGTGCATCGAACACTTGTGGCTGAGGAACGGGGACCGGACATGGCTCAGCTGGAAGCACCTGGTGACGAGGTCCGTCCGCCCGTGCGCCGCCCCGGTGTCCGGGTGGCCGCTCCCCCGGGGGGTGCCCTCACCCGCACGGCGATGCTGGCCGGCTCGCTGGTCTCGGCTGCCGTGGGTGGCCTGCTGATCGTCGTACATGTGCGCACGCCGGCCGTGGCCGGGGCGCTCTTCGGGGTGCACATGGGGGTCCAGGGGGTGCTCCAACTGCTGGCGGTGCACGAGTCCACGGCGTCGGCGCCGGTCCGGTGGCTGCTGGCAGTCGGCGGCTTCGCCGCCCTGCCGCTGGGCGCGGCCCTCTTCCACGGCTGGGCCGGCACGGTCTTCCTGCTCGCCCTGTGGACCGGCTGCGGCTGGCTGCTGCGGGGATTCACCATGGCCGTGTCCGTCACCTCGCCCTCGGTGAGCCATGTGTTCGTCTATGACGACGTACTGAACGCAGTGATCGTCTCGGCCGGTCTGTTCATGACCGCCTTCCCTTTCTCGTCCCTGGAGCAGCTGGCCGATGTCGGCGGCTCCGTACTGATGGCCACCGCGGCGTTCGAGGCGCTCGCCGCTGCACGGCGGCACCCCCGGACCCTTCGCGCCATCGACTGAGCCGAGCTCAGGTGCAAGGGCACGACCACCCACGTTTCCAGGCCGATCGACCGGCCGAGTCTCCAGGAGGCAACCATGAAGAAGCGCCACCTCTCGCTGACGATCACACACTGGGTGATCTCCGATCTCGCCGTGACGCTGAACTGCGAGTTCTCGTACAACACCCACGACCCGCTCGCCGTCACACTGATCCTCGACACCGACGGCGAGCGGCCGGTGCGCTGGATCTTCGCCCGAGAGCTGCTGGCCGAGGGCATGGCCGCCCGTGCGGGCGAGGGCGACGTGGTGCTCTGGCCGGGGCACGACCAAGACGGAGAGCCGTCCTCCTTCTACGTACGCGTGGGGGGCACCCGCACGGCACTGTTCGAGATCCCGGCCGAGCCGGTCGCGAAGTGGCTGGCCAGGACCTATGACTTGGTTTCGCAGGGGACCGAGCTGAACGGAGTGGACTGGGACGAGCTGGTCCAGCTGGCGGAGTGACATCACTGGGTTCGGCCGTCGTAGGTTTCAGAGGAAGGAAGACCATGCAAAACGCACTGCGCCCCCTACTGAGCGACTGGCAGTGGCAGCAACGCGCCGCCTGCCGTGGAATGAGCAGCTCCACCTTTTTCTCGCCGCCGGGGGAGCGGGGCCGGGCGCGCCGCGACCGCGAGGAGCGGGCGCGCTCCATCTGCGGCCGATGCGAGGTCCTCGACATCTGCGGGGCCACGGCCCTGAATCACGGGGAGAGCTACGGCGTCTGGGGCGGGCTGTCCGACGACGAGCGCCGGCGGCTCGGCACGGGGATTGCCGGCAAGCCCGAGACGCACGACCCGGCCTCGCGGTGACGGGCTGGCGTGGCAACTGGCGCAGACCGCGCCCTCCCGGACCTGACGCCGCCCGCCCTTCCTGATCCGCCGTCACCATCGCGCTGACGGCGGATCAGCCGCGTGGCGCGGGAGCCGCCGCGGTTGCTGCCGGCAAGGAGAGCAACCCCATGCACGGCGACGGCACCACGTCCATCGACTACACGGCCTTCACCGCGCGGTTGGACGTCGCCAATGGTTAGGGCGCCCACTCCCAGGGCCCCAGAGTCAGGGCACGTTGCGCTGACCGTGAGTCACACACCTGGCACGGGCGCCGCGGTACGGCGGTCGTCCCGCTCTGGCCATGCGACCGCGCCATGGCGCCGCTGCCAGGCTCCGCGTTCCCCTGCGTGTGTCAGCCGCTGCCGGGTCGGTTCAGGCCGGCACCGGGATCCGGATCAGGATGGTCGTGCCGCCGCCGGGCGGGGAATCGATGGTCAGCTTGCCGTCGAACGCCGCCACCCGGTCCGTCAGCCCGGTCATGCCGCTGCCGGCGGTGCTCTTGCCCACGCCGCCGATACCGTCGTCGGTGACCTTGATCCGCAGTACGTCCCCGAATTCGATGGAGACGTCGATCCGGGATGCCTGAGCGTGCTTGACCGCGTTCGTCACAGCCTCGGCCACGACGAAGTACGCGTTCGACTCGACGGTGGAGGAGATCCTCCGCTCGTCCTTGCTCTCGACAACGGTGGGTACCGGGCACCGGGACGCCAGGTCCTTCACCGCCGCCACCAGTCCCTTCACCGTCAGTACGAGCGGGTAGATCCCCGACGCCAGTTCCCGCAGTTCGTTGATCGCCGTCTGCGCGTTGTCGATGGACTGGTCCAGCAGGTCGGTTGCCGATGTCTTCGTCTCGGGGACCATCTCCCGTGCGAGCCGCAGCCCGATCATCAGGCTGACCAGACGTTGCTGCGCCCCGTCGTGCAGGTCCCGGGCCGTACGCCGGTGCACGGCCTCGGTGTTCTCCATGATGCGGCGGCGGCTGTCCTGGAGTGAGGCCGCCATGGTGTTGAAGGAGGTGCCCAGCGCTCCGATCTCCGCCACCCTGCTGGGCGGGATCCGCATGGTCAGGTTGCCGCCCGCCAACTCCTCCGCCGCGGCCGCTGCCCCGCGCACCGGCCGTACCACCGCACGGTGCTGGAGCACCGTGAAGACGGCAACGAGCGCGGTCGACGCCGCGAGCCCCACGGCCGCCGCGAGCACCGCCTGGCGGCTGTTGGTCCCGGCGGCGTCCGTGCGCGCCGCGAGCTGCTCGCGTTCGTCCGCCGTGTACCGGTCGAACTGGGCCCGCATGGTGTCGACGCGCTGTTTGCCCTCCATGGTCTGCTGCAGGCTGGACGCGGCGGGATTGTCCCGCCGGACCATCTCGACCAGCGGAACCGAGTAGTCGTTCAGGAAGGATTCGACGCCGCGCGTGATCTGTTCAGCGGTGCGCCGTTGTTCCGCTGATGTCGCGCTCTCGGTGAACCGCCGCGCCTCCGCGGGGAGATCGGCGCGCGCCTTGTGCCACGGCTGGAGAAACGTTTCCCGGTTCGTTATCACGAAGCCGCGCTGTCCTGTTTCGAGATCGAGCAGCAGCTGTTCCATGGCGCCGGCCTCGACGAGAGCTGTACGGGAGGCTCGTCTGGCCGAGGTGGAGCTGTTCGCGTCGGAGATCGCCCACAGCAGGACGGCGAACGCGACACCGATCAACAAGGCCAGCAGGCCGCTCGCCGCGACCGTGAGGCTTGTCAGCCCCAGTCGCCGACCTCTGTACTTCTGCGACGCGCTCATACTCCGCCTACCGATGGAAAGGATCGAGACACCTAGAGTGTGCAATGTATCTGCATGCTGACAGAAGACGTCCCCACAAAAACCCGCCTGGCGCACACCCGCCGTGCATGTGCTGTCTCCCGTGTCGCCAGCCGATGTCCCACCCGGACCGGCCGTCCTGCGATGTACGGCGCCCTGTCCTGCGGGAGCCCCGCGAGCACAGCGTTCTTCCCGCGCTGACTGGCCCGCCGCCGTGCGCGCGAGCACACGTAGACCGCGACAGCCGGCCCCGCCGCGAGACCCGCCCGGCGGACGCCATCCGTGCCGACCCGCGCATCGAAGGTCGGGTCGTCATCAGTCTCTCCCACACCTTCTCGAGGATACGTGTGTGGCGACGAGCGCACACTCGAGCTGGCTCTCTTCCCTTGAAACGGGAGCGCCGCCGGATGCGTTCCACTGCTCAGTGCGGGGGCCGTGGCCAGCACGTAGTGGGCGTGGAAGCCGTCCAGTGCCGGCCTGGTGCCGAGCGTGATCAGCAGGTGGGACTTGCCGGTTCCGGAGTCACCGATCAGGCATAGCGCCTCACCTGAGCGAGTCCTTGTCGTAGGCGTCGTAGGCGTCGTAGGCGAATTTGGCGCGATCTGCCGGTCGCGTCGGGGCTCTCGGTGACCCGGGCCACCGAGGACCCCGACGACTACGCCAGCAGGACCACCGACGACCTGAACCCCGCAGCCGCAGAGCCGCAGCGGGGCTCGGTGGTGGGCTCGCCGGTGCCGGACCGGACCGACGGCATGGCGGCGCCAGTCCCCGCGCCGATCACCCGATCAGGAACCCTGTTCGACCGGACCAACCCCGTGATCGACACGCGGATACGCGGATGGTGTCCAAGGGTCAAGCCCTCTTTCCAAAGACGAGCACCTCAGTGGAGGCGACGCCCATGGGGGCCAGAAAGCTTGCCTCCAGGCCGCAGCCGAGGGTCGCGAAGAGGTCCACGCATGTCCGGCGCGGCATGGCGGCAGGGTAGGAGCCGTGGCCCGCGCCGCCCTGCGTCGCCCAGGCACGCACCGTGGCCGGGTCCAGGCAGGTCTCTGTCATTACGTCAAAGACGATCCGACCACCGGGTCGCGTGACACGTGCCATCTCGAAGAAGTACCGGGAGGCGCCGAGGAAGGTCACGGTGTTGAAGACCTTATGGGCCTGAACGAGGTCGATGCTGCCGTCCGGTGTCGAGGCGAGACTGTATCCCGCGGTCGGTTGGGCGACCACGCTGAATGTCTCCACCAGGTAGTTGGACCAGGGTGCTGCCGTCTCGTAGATCTCGTAGCGGCCTGGTGAACACTCCTTGAGCGTCTTCTCCAGGTACCGTCCGGACCCGGGGCCGATCTCCAGCACCGTGTCCGGGTTGGCGGTGAAGACGCCGAGATCGCGTAGTTCATCGATGGTGTGCTGGGTGGCGCCAGGTGTCCCGTTCATGACTTCGTCGATGTAGTCACCGACCGACAGACCGGCCGCCCGTGCGGCCCGCATCGTTGGTTCGAACGGGATGAAGTCGTCCACTCCACCCCGGTTGTTGTTGGTGCGCACGATGTCGAATCCCGCACGTCCCAAGAGCCGCTTGACCCCCGACTTCAATGCTGACGTTCCCCCACCTGCTGGGCTCACCAGGCATGCCCCCCCGCTAGTCCCCACCCTCGGTACCCGAAAGCATAGGACCGCGGACGCGGGCGCGCAGTGGGACGACGAACTTCGCTACGCGGCAGGGGAGGGCCGGTCCGCGGCGCCGGGATCTCACGCCCGATATTCGCCTTCCCAGTAAGGCTGATTGTCGATCCTTGGTGGTCGCCACGGGAATCTCGGCCTGGCACCTCGGCCTCCGTGCGCCGCCGCGCGGCCTCCTCGCGGACCTTCTTCTCCCGCGCCTCCACGTGCGTTCTCCGGTCGCGTCTGGGGGCCGTGACGCCGTGTGGCGACGGCCTCGGCAGGGCCGAGCGGTGCCAACAAGGTGCCCCGGGCCCAAGTCGAGGCTCGCAGGAGGGCTGTCCACGACGCGTCACGATCGCGGTTTCGTTGACACTCCGTGGCTCCGGCATGGAGAGGCGATCCAGCACCAGGATTCGCGGAGTGTTGACCCGCGGACTTTCCGACGGCGGTGTGCCGCGACCGCCTTGTTGGTTAGGGTGGCGAGCAGAGACTGATTCCGATGCCCGTGACCAGGGTGATGGACAGGCTGGCGAGTTCGGGGCCGCACAGGCTGATGGCTCCCGCGCGGGCCAGGTCAGACACGACGGGGGGGGGCTCGTTGGTGGGGAGTTGGCGTCGGCGGAGGCCGAAGGCCACGTCGATCAGCGTCAGTGGCGTTGGATCGCTTGGCCGGAGCGGGCCTGGAAGTCGGCCCAGTTCAGTTCGCACTTGACGTGTTTGCGATCTTGCTCGGCCCAGCCGTGCGCGGCCCGTATATCGGTCCAGCCGTGCGCGGCCCGTGTATCTGACGGTCCCGGCCATGTCGGCGGGCGGCCGCGGGCGGTTCTCGGGGCGCGGCATCGCGGTGGCGGCGAGTGACATGGCGTAGGCCTCGACGGGAGGGGGAGGTGCATCACATCTGTCGGACGGTCTGCGACGGTGTGCGGGATTTTCGGCGTCTCGGTCATGAGCGGGGTGGTCGGCTCGACCGCCATCAAATAGGGGGTCGCGGCGCGGTCGAGTTCGGCGATGAAGTGCGGGCTTCCGCTGGGGTTGTAGCGGCAGCCGCCGACCGGAGCCCGAAACGTGATGCGCGCGGCACATGCCCGGACCACCGGGTGGGCGGCCGATCGGCCGCAGGTCGACCGGACGCGGTGGGCGTGTGACCGGCCGGTCGGCGCCCACGGTGCTGCCCCCCTCGCTGCGCACGTGGCTCGGGCTGATCGCGGCCCTCGCCGCGCTGGTGGTCGTCGTGCTCGGAGCCCTGTACGCCGGCCACAGTGAGCCCGGCAGGGTGGACAGGTGGATCATCCAGCCGACGGCGGACAGTGTGCGGCCGCCGTGGCGGAACGTCGCTCTGGCCACGGACTTCCTGGGGGAGCCCGCCGGAGCGGCGATGCTGGTCGTGGCCACCGTGACAGGCTGCCTGCTGCTTCGGTGGCCTCGCGCGGCGGTGTTCATCGTTGCCGGTGCCGGCCTGACCGTGGCGACGACGACGCTGCTCAAGCCCCTGGTGGGACGCACCATCCACGGCGACGGCAACCTGTCCTACCCGAGCGGGCACACCGCATTCGTCACCGCGCTCGCCCTCATCGTGGCGCTGCTCGCGGCAGGCCGGCTCGGCCTCGGCAGGACGGCGGGCACGTTGCTCGTGCTCGCCGCTGCGGTGGTTGCCGGCACCGCGATGGGGTGGGCGCAGGTCGCTCTGGGCGCGCACTACCCGACCGACGTCCTCGGCGGCTGGTGCACCGCGCTGGCGGTGATACCGGCGACCGCGTGGCTGGTCGACCGGATGGCTGACCGGCTGGCCGACCGGATGGCCGACGTCGGTCGGCGGGAGCGCCGCTGACGTTACGTCACGTCATCTCGTGTCCCGTCACGCCAAGCGGCGGAACACAGGCTTCACCGGTCGCCCGCCCAGCCAGGGGGTGGGGTCAGCGGCGTCCAGTGCCTTCCGGTACACCGCACATGCCTGAGCCACCACGTCGACGGTGCGGTCGATGTCGGCGTCGCTGAGCGCGCTGCTCACCACGAACGACGGGGCCAGCACCCCGCCCGCGAGGAGCCGACGCAGGAACAGGGTGCGGTACTCCTGCGACGGCTGCCGGTTCTCGTCGAGGGTGGCGAAGACCAGGTTGCTGGCCCGGCCCCGGACGACGACGTGATCGCCGACGCCCATGCCGGCCGCGGCGTCGCGGACACCGGCGGCCAACCTCTCGCCGAGGGCGTGCAGCCGCGCGGTGACGCCCTCCTCGACGTAGGTGGTCTGCACTGCCATCGCGGCTGCCAGGGAGTGTGTTTCCGCGCCGTGCGTGGTGGACAGCAGGAACACCCGCTCGCCGGAGTGACGCAGCCCGCCCCGCTCCATCAGCTCGCGGCGCCCGGCCAGCGCGGACACGGCGAACCCGTTGCCCAGCGCCTTGCCGAACGTGGAGAGGTCCGGGACGACGCCGTACAGGCCCTGGGCGCCCGACTCGGACCAGCGGAAGCCGGTGATCATCTCGTCGAAGACCAGCACGCAGCCGTGCCGGTCGGCCAGCTCGCGCAGTCCGGCGAGGTACCCGGGCGGCGGCTCGGTGTGGCCGGCGGGTTCGAGGATCAGGCAGGCGACCTCGTCCTGGTACCGGGTGAGCAACTCCTCCGTGGCGGCCAGGTCGCCGTAAGGGAAGGACACGGTGAGTTCGGTGGTCGCGGCCGGAATACCGGCGGACATCGGCGTGGTGCCGATGAACCAGTCGTCGACGGAGAAGAACGGATGGTCGCCGCAGATGGCCACCCGCGGGCGCCCGGTGACGGCGCGGGCGAGGCGCACCGCGGCGGTGGTGGCGTCGGAGCCGTTCTTCGCGAACTTCACCATCTCGGCGGTCGGCACGGTGGCCAGGAAGCGTTCCGCGGCTTCGACCTCCACGATGGACGGCCGGACGAAGTTGCTGCCGCGGTCGAGTTCCCGCCGCACCGCCTCGATCACGCGTGGGTGGGCGTGGCCGAGGCTGACCGACCGCAGGCCGGAGCCGTACTCGATGTAGCGGTTGCCGTCGACGTCCCACACATGGGCACCGCGGCCGTGGCTGATGACCGGGGCCAGGTTCTCGGGGTACTGGTCGTCGCCCTTGGCGTAGGTGTGCGCACCCCCGGGGATCACGGCGTGCAGCCGCTCGTTCGCCGTCCGCGACCGGGGCAGTTGGAACTCTTCGGTGTCTACCGTGTCTTCGGTGGCCACGCCGACCTCAACTCTCTATCTGCTTCAGGACCTCGGCGAGGCTCGGCGCCTCCCGGTCCCGCTGGGACATCGATGTGACCGGCAGCGGCCAGGGAATGGCGAGCTCCGGGTCGTCGAAGGCGATCGTCACGTCCTCGGCCGGATCGTGCGGGCGGTCGATCCGGTACGAGGTGTCGGCGGTTTCGGTCAGCGCCTGGAAGCCGTGCGCGCACCCCGCCGGGATGTAAAGGGTCGCCTGCGTCTCGTCGGACAGCTCGAAGAAGGCCCGGTTGCGGTAGGTCGGCGAGTCCGTCCGCAGGTCCACGACGACGTCGAAGATCCTCCCGTACGAGCACCGCACCAGCTTGGCCTCGCCGGCGCCGGAGCGCAGGTGCAGGCCGCGCAGCACGCCCCGGACCGAGCGGGACAGGCTGTCCTGGACGAAGGCGTCCGGGGCGAGGCCCACCGAGCGGACCAGGTCGGCGTCGAAGGTGCGGCAGAAGAAGCCGCGCTCGTCGGCGTACGGCGTGGGCTCGAACAGGTACGCGCCTGCGATCTCCGGGACTTCGGTCGCTTTCATACCGGGCGCATTCATGGAGCCTCCTGCCGAGCGTGGGTGTGGTTGTGGTCGGTCGCCGGGAACAGGGCCGCGGTCAAGGAGGTGAACTGGCGCTCGAGTTGCCGGGTGGCGGCCAGGTTCCGCTCGGTGAGGGTCCGCCGCAGCTCCGCCGATCGCTTCTCCAGCGCCCGGAACTGATCGAGCAGCCGGTCGGCGTCGACCTCGCGAGCCGGGTGGCAGTAGGCGGCAAGGCCCATCCGATCCATGAGCGCGTCGCTCTTCGCCGCATAGCTGAGTGCGAGCGTCGGTGTGCCGACCTTCAGCGCGCAGATCAGGTTGTGGTAGCGGGTCGCCACCACGGTGTCGGCGGCCGCCATCTCCTTCATCAGGTCCGTCAGCGAGGACGCCTCGGCGGCGGTGACCAGCGGCGAGTCCACCGCGTCGAGGATCGCGGCGACCACCGACGCGTCACACTCGTCGCCGGTGAGCAGCCGGACCGGCCTGCCGTCCTCGACCAGCGCACGGACGAACCGGTTCGTCCCGTCGAGGTAGCGCCGGTGTATCTCCTCGGCCCGGGCGCGGTCGTCGTTGCCGCCGTGGAAGTCCATGACGCCGACGCACACTTGGCCCGGCGGGCTCAGGGCCTGTTCCGAGTTCGCGCTCGCCGGCGTCGGCAGGGCGAAGGCGAGGTCCGGGTAGACCTCGTCGCGCGCGGTGTCCACGCCCATGGCCCGCATCGCGTCGCGGGACAGGGCGTCCCGGTACGAGCGGTAGGTGGCCAGCCGCGCCGACCAGCGCACCAGAGCCCGGGTCGGCCGGTCGCTGATCGTGTCCGCGCCGACGCCGACCAGCGCGACCCGGGTGCGAAGCAGCCGGCCACTCGCGCAGAGCAGGAACAGCGAGTACGGGAAGCCCCAGGGCCGCAGCGGCAGCGTGGCCTCCAGGACACCCATGCCCGGCACGATCACCACGTCGTGCCGGCGCACCCAGGCAGCGGTACGGACGGCGTCGACGAGTTTGCCCAGACCCTTCGCCGCGATCGCGCCCGCGCGCGACGCGGTCCGGTACTCCCCGCGGTACCAGTGCAGCCGTGTCGCGGGGATCCGGTAGCGGGTCGTGACGACCTCGGGTCCGCCGCACAGCGCGTCCACAGCCGCCTCCGGGTGCTCGGCGCGGAGGTACCCGAGCACGGCCTCCAGCGACCCGTCGTTGCCGAGGTTGCCGGAGCCGAGCAGGCCGAACACCCCGACGCGCACCGGAGTTTCGTGTCCGGACGTCATGCCTGCCTCCCCTGACGACCTTCACGGCCCGCGACGAGGGCGTCGACGGAGACAGCGAGTCCGCCCGGGTCGACCGGGGCGCGGTCCTCGACCCGCTCGCCGGCGCCCGGCCGGACCCGGCTGGTCATCCACGCGGCCAGGTGGCGGTAGCACGCGCGCCGGTCGGCCCGGGACAGCGGCGCCCGCCGGATCGCCGAGGCGAAGCCCCAGACGTACTCGGCGAGCAGCCGGGGCGTCGGGTGGAGCGGACCCGCCCGGCGCGGGTCCAGGTTGACGCACCGGGCGCGCTTGCCGGGGTTCGCCCGCTCGGCGCGGGTGGGGTGGTCGCGCCGGAAGTACAGCAGTTCCGGGACCTGGTGGAAGGGCCCGTGCAGGGTGATCTCGGCGACGAACGTGCGGTCCGCGTGGTGGTAGCTGTCGTGCGGCTTCACCCGGCGCAGCACGTCGGCCCGCATCACCCCGTAGAAGTCGTCGCCACCGGGCTCGAACAGCAGGCTGCGGAAGCGCTCCGGCGCGTGCGGCGAGTCGGTGGCCAGCCCGTACTCGTACGGGACCTTCACCTGACCGTGGCCGTCGATGACCGCCTGGCCGCTGTGCGCGAGGATCACCTCCGGCCGCTCGTCCAGCGCCTCCACGCAGCGCCGCAGCAGGTCGCGGGCGTACAGGTCGTCGTGCGAGGCCCACTTGAACAGTTCGCCTCGGCACTCGGTGAACACGTAGTTGTGGTTCGGTGCGGCGCCGATGTTCCGGGGCAGCCGGATGTACCGGATGCGTGAGTCCTGGTCTGCGTACTTGCGGCAGATGTCCTCGGTCCCGTCGGTCGAGGCGTTGTCGGAGATGACCAGCTCGAAGTCCTCGTAGGTCTGGCCGAGCAGGGCGTCGAGCGCCTCGGCAAGGTACTCCTCGCCGTTGTACACGGGCAGGCCGATACTCAACCGGGGATGGGCGGTCATGACGTCCTCACTTGGGGGAGAAAGGTTTGATGGCTCTCGCGCAGGGCGGACCGCAGCTGCAGCCACCACACGGCCGCGCCGCTGACGGTCGCGGCGGCGACGCCCCAGGCCGAGCCGACCGTGCCGGCCACGGCCGCTCCGCCGAGCCCGCCGATGACATAACAGGCTGAGGCGAGGAGTTGGCTGCGCAGGCTCCGCCGGGCCGCGGCGAGGGCGCGGAGCCCGGCCGCCGCGCCGGTGCCGAGGCCCGCGCCGGCGACGCCGAGCGTGACCGGCACGATGAGCTCCGAGGCAGAGCCCCAGACGCCGCCGAGCACGAACTCGCCGACCCGGTCCGGCACCAGCAGCAGCGCCGCGCCCCAGAGCAGCGCGGCGGCGGCCTGCCCGGCACCGAGCAGGAGGCAGAACTTGGCCAGCCGGTGCGGGGCCTGCCGCAGCACCCGTGCCGCCTCCGCGACGGTGACCAGCGAAAGACCCATCAGCACCGCGAGGAACGGGCCGAGCAGGAGTTCGGCGCCCCGGACCACACCCACCGCGCTGACCCCGACGATCGCGCCGAGCCCGTACGCCCGCAGCTGGGCCGCGCCGCTGACGCCGACGTTCTCGACCAGGTACCGGTAGCCGAGGTCGCGCTGCTCGCGAAGCCACTCGCGCGCTCCGGTCATCCGGGGCCGGATGCCGGACTGGAGGCAGCCGTATCCCGCGGCCACCGTGGCGGACGCGCCCCAGGCGAGCACGAAAGCGGCCACGCTGTCCACGCGGGCCGCCACCACCATGGCGGGGACGAGCGCGACGCCCCACACGAGGTCGTTGACGAACGCCTTCCGCCCGGTGCCGGCGGCGAAGAACGAGTACCGCCAGGCGTCCTGCAGCAGCAGCCCCGGCAGCATGACGCCGAGGCAGGCGAACGCGGGCCCCACGCGGCCGCCGACAGCAAGGCCGACCGCCAGACAGACCGCGCCGACGGCGACGCCGACGCCGAGCGCGGTACCCGACGACCGGGCCACCGCCCCGCGCCAGGACGCGGCCGACACGCCGCTGAAGCGCACCACGAGAGGGTCGGTGGCCAACCCGCGGGAGACGCTGAGCACCACGCCGTAGGTCACCCAGGCCAGGCTGAACACGCCGAACGCGGCCAGCCCGAGCGAGCGTGCCACGTAGATGCCCACCGCGAAGTTGGTCATGCTGGAGGCCGCCTGGTCGGCCAGTCCCCAGGACAGCCGGCCGACCATGGCCCGCTTGGCGGTCCGCCGGACGGGTCCGGCCGGGGCCGCGGGTGTCGTCGTGTCCTCCCCCTCGGTGGTCATCGGCGTCATGCCTTGATCAGCCCGGCGCCGTGCAGGGCGCCGGCGGCAGCGGCGACGGTGTCGAACGGCAGCCCGGACCGCTCGGCGACGTCCAGCAGACTGTGCTCGCCGTCGGACAGGTTGAGCACCCAGAGCATGGCCATCTGGGCCTGCTTGGTGTCGCTGCGGCCGCCGAGCGCGTCGTACAACCCGCGTCGGCCCAGCTGTGGTTCGCCATAGGGGTTGAGGTTGAGGTACCGCCGGTTGCGGTCGAGGACGGCGGACGCCTCGCGGCAGACGGCGAGAGTGTCCGCCATCGCCTCCGGGGAGACGAAGTCCAGGTTGTCCGCCGAGGTGTGGTACTCGGGATAGCCGGCGTACGGGGTCCGGGTGAGCGAGCCCACGCCGAGATTGAACCCGGGCGAGCAGAACTGCCGCTCGTCGTAGCCGTACGGAGTGAACTCGGTGACGTGGTGCGGGCGTTCGGAGGCGGCCAGCACGTGCCGCATCACCCGGTCGATCTCCGCGTCGCCGCGTCTGCTCTGCTTGTACGTCAGTTGGCCCGGGTCGCCTGCGCAGGCCAGCACAAGACCGTGCTTGACCCGTTCCACCCGCTCCGCGTTGCGGGCCAGCCAGGTGATCGCGCCGATGGTGCCGGGCGCGAAAATGAACCGGTAGGTGTAGTACGGCGTACGCTCCACCAGGGCCCGGGCCAGAAACGTCGCCACCGCGATGCCGGCCAGGTTGTCGTTGGCCAACGACGGATGGCAGACGTGGCAGGAGACGATCACCTCGTCGGGGACCTGCCCGGGCACCACGTGCTCGGCGTAGGTGAGGTGGCCGTCCGCGAGCGTGGAGTCGATGCGTACCTCGTACTCGCCGTCCGGCATCGCGTCCAGGGTCTCCTGGGCCAGGCAGAATCCCCATTCCGGTTTGTAGTAGCTGGTGCGGTACGGCACCCAACTCGGGTGGTCCGGCAGGGTGTGCAGGTGTTCGCGCAGCTCGGCCAGCGGCATGGTCGTCGACACCGGCACGCTGTAGCCGAGCACGTGCAGGCTGGACGCGGCGAAGTCGACGACCCGGTGGCCGGCGGTGTCGGCGATGTAGGCGTCCCGGATGTTCCACTCCTGCGGCACCGTCCAGTCGAGCACCTGAGTCCCGGTCGGCACCTCGTGCACCTGCAGCGGGATGTACTCCCCGACGATGTCCAGGGTGGCGCGCACACCGTCGCCGGTGATGCTCCGGCACAGCGGATACAGCCGCTCCACCAGCGCGTACATCTCCTCGCCGGCGGTGGTCATCGGTTGTTCGCCGGCCGCGGTCATCGGCGCCACCGAAGGGTGTCGTCGACGGTGCCGGCGTCGGACGCCGCGCGCAGCACGGCAAGGCGGGTGAAGCGCCGCTCGAAGTCCTCCCGGGTCAGCCCGAACTTCCGGTAGGCGTCGGCGAGTTCGAGTGCGCCCTGCTTCACCGTCCACTCGCAGTCGAAGCCGGGTATCGCGGCGCGGAAGCGGGAGAAGTTCACCCGGTACGACCGCGGATCGGCACCGTTCTCCCCGGTGATCACCACCTGCGAGCCGGGCACCGCCTCGGCGACCTGCTCGGCGATCTCGGCGACCGTGACGTTGTTGATCTCGCTGCCGATGTTGAACGCCCGGTCGTGCACCGCTTCCCGCGGCGCCACCAGCGCGGCCGCGAAGGCGCGTGCGATGTCGGCGGCGTGCACCAGCGGGCGCCAGGGGGTGCCGTCGGAGAGCACGAGGACCTCGCCGGACAGGAGCGCGTGGCCCACCAGGTTGTTCAGCACGATGTCGGCACGCAGCCGGGGTGAGTAGCCGAAGGCGGTGGCGTTGCGCATGAACACCGGGCTGAAGTCGCCGTCGGCCAGCGCGTGCAGGTCGTCCTCCACCCGCACCTTGGATTCCGCGTACGGCGTCACCGGGCGCAGCGGGGCGTCCTCGCCCACCAGGGCGTCACCGCCGGCGGCGCCGTAGACCGAGCATGTCGACGCGTACAGGAAGCGCCGCACGCCGGCGTCGCGGGCCAGTCGGGCAAGGCGTACGGACGCGTGGTGGTTGATGTCGTAGGTGAGGTCCGGCGCCAGCGATCCCAACGGGTCGTTGGACAGCGCGGCCAGGTGGATCACGGCGTCCACCCCGGCTACCTGTTCGGCCGTGACGTCGCGCAGGTCCACCCGCGGCCCCGGCGGGTCCGCGGGCGGCGGGCCGAGGACGCAGTCGGCGAACAGGCCGGCGTCGAGGCCGACGACCTCGTGCCCGGCGGCCGCGAGGACCGGGGCCATCACGGTGCCCAGGTAGCCCTGATGTCCGGTCAGCAGTACGCGCAAGGTTCATTCCCCCAGGTTGAGAGTGAGTTTGGTGACGGCGAACGCCTCGGCGTAGCGCGCGTGGCATTCGATGCCGCGGATCCGCGCAAGGCCGAGGAAGGCCTCCCGGTCGTACCAGGGCCGGTGCCGCTGCGAGGGGTAGTGCTCCTGCAGCAGCCGTACCTTCTGTTCGGCGATCTCCGGCGACAGCGGCTGGTACGCCGCCATATGGCCGAGATCGCCGTCCCACTTGACGATCTCGTAGCCGAGCACCAGGTGGTCGCGGAACGCGGTGGTGACCAGCTTCGCCAGGCCGCGGTGATCCTGGTGCGCGTCCTCGGTGCGCGGGGCCAGCACGAGATCCGGCTCGGCCTGCTCGCGCAGTTCCTCGACCGCGGCCTTGGCTTCGGCCCAGTGTGCGGGCAGTCGGCCGTCCGGCAGCTTGTGCACGGTCAGCCGCAGGTCGGCGCCCGGGCAGAAGGCGGTGAGCGCGGCCTGCTCCTCCTGCTCGCGCTCGCTGCCACCGCCGGAGAGCACCAGCGCGTCGACGCGGATACCGGGGTGTGCGAGGCACAGCGTCAGCAGTGTGCCGCCGGCGCCGATGGCGATGTCGTCGCAGTGCGCGCCCACCGCGACGATCCGGTCCAGGCGCCCGGCGCTGAGCTGGATCATGCGGTCCTCGCCCCGGCGCCGTCCATGCCGCCGGTCGCGCTCGCCCCCGTGCCGTCGCCCCGTTCCCACACGGCCCATGGGCGGTCGCCCCGGGCGTAGGCGTCGTCGAGCGCGGCCCGCTCCTTCACCGTGTCGGTCGGCTTCCAGAAGCCACGGTGCTGGTGCGCCACCAACCGGCCGCGCTTGGCGAGTTGGGCGCATCCGTCGGCGACCAGGTCTCCGTTCTCCGGGATGTGGTCGAAGACCTCCTGGCGGAGCACGAAGTAGCCGCCGTTCTCCCACAGCGGCAGTTCGCTCACCGCGGTGATGCCCCCCACCAGGCCGTCCTCGCCCAACTCCACACAGTGGAACGACGATTGCGGCGGCACCACCATCATCGACGCACCGGCGTCGCGCCCGGCGAAGCGGTCGATCATCTCCGGCAGAGGGGCGTCGGTGAGGACATCGGCGTAGTTGGCGAGGAACATCTCGTCGCCGTCCAGGTGATGCCGCACCCGGCGCAGCCGCTCCCCGATCGGTGACTCGATGCCGGTCTGCGCGAAGGTGATGGTCCAGTCGGCGATGTCGGTGGACAGCAGCTCGGTCCGCCCGCCCCGCAGCACGAAGTCGTTGGACGTCGTCTCCTCGTAGTTGAGGAAGAAGTCCTTGATGTGGTGGGCCCCGTACCCGAGGCACAGGACGAACTCCGTGTGCCCGAAGTGCGCGTAGTAGCGCATGACATGCCAGATCAGCGGTCGCGGGCCGACCATCGCCATCGGCTTGGGCACGTCGTCGGAGCTTCCGTTGCGCATCCGCATCCCGTATCCGCCGCAGAACAGAACGACCTTCATGCTGTGACCTTTCGAGACGCGACCTCGACAATGCTCAGTTCCGGGATGGGAAAGACAAGCCGGCCGCCCCAGTCGTGCACGAAGGACAGCTGCTCGACCAGCTCGGCCCGCAGGTTCCACGGGAGGACGAGGACGTAGTCCGGTCTGTCGACGGCTATCCGCTCGGGCGACAGGATCGGGATGCGGGTGCCCGGGGTGAACCTGCCGTGCTTGTAGGGGTTGCGGTCGACCGTGTACGGGAGCAGGTCGGGCCGGATGCCGCAGTGGTTGAGCAGGGTGTTGCCCTTCCCCGGGGCGCCGTAGCCGACGACCGTCTCGCCGCGCTCGGCCGCCTCGATGAGGAACCGCAGGAGGTCCCGGCGCACCTTGGCCACCCGGGCGGAGAACTCGGTGTACCCGGACAGCTCCCGCAGCCCGGCGGCCTTCTCCCGGTCCAGCACCTCGGCCACCCGCTGGCTCGGCTCGCCGGCCACCTCGGCGGGCCGGGCCCACAGCCGGATGGAGCCGCCGTGCGTGGGCAGCAACTCGACGTCCACGAGCGTGAGTCCGCCGCTCGCCAGGGCCCGGATCGCGGACGCGACCGTGTAGTACTGGAAGTGCTCGTGGTAGATCGTGTCGTACTGGTTCTCCTCGATCAGGGTCAGCAGGTGCTGCACCTCGATGGAGACCCAGCCGTCGTCGGCGACCAGGGCGCGCAGCCCCTGGGTGAACCCGACCACGTCGGGGATGTGCGCGTACACGTTGTTGGCCACGACCAGGTCCGCCGGGCCGTGCTCGGCCCGGACGGCCGAGCCGGTGTCCGGGCTCAGGAACTCCGTGAGCGTGGGCACGCCCGCCTCCCGCGCCGCGGCGCCGACGTTCACCGACGGCTCGATGCCGAGGCAGCGGATCCCCCGGTCCACCATGTGCCTCAGCAGGTACCCGTCGTTGCTCGCGACCTCGACCACGAAGGCGTCGGAGCCGAGAGCGAGGCGCTGTACGGCGTCGGCGACGTATGTGCGCGCGTGCTCCACCCAGGAGGTCGAGTAGGAGGAGAAGTACGCGTACTGCGTGAACGTCTCCTCCGGCGTGATCAGCGGAGGAATCTGCGCGAGCCAGCAGTCGGTGCAGACCCGCAGGTGCAGCGGGTACGTCGGCTCCGCCTTGTCCAGTTGGTCCGCGGCGAGAAAGCTCTCACATGGTGGCGTCGCCCCGAGATCGACGACGCTCGCCATCGCTTCCGAGCCGCAGAGTCGGCATCGTGTCATCTACTGTCCCCATCCCCCCTGCTCGGGCGGGTGTCCCCGCCGCGAGCCGGTGCTTTTGTCCCCCACCGGTGGCGGGCTGTCCCCGCCGCCGAACCGACCCGCGATCGCGGTGCGGTACTCATCCACCAGGCGCTCAAGGCCGACGGCCGGGCTGAAACCCTCCTCGTAACGAAGCCGGGCCGCCTGGCCCATCTCCCGGTTGCGGGCCGGATCGGCCGCGATCCGGCGTATGCAGGACGCGAGCGAGGCGGGCTCGCCCGGCTGGTGCAGCAGCCCGGTCACCCCGTCCTCGACGAGTTCGACGAAGGCGCCGTGACCGGCGGCGACGGTCGGCACCCCCGCCGCCATCGCCTCCACGACCACCAGGCCGAACGCCTCCAGCCACGTCGAGGGAGCCACCACGGCGACCGACCGCGCGACGGCCTTACGGCTCTCCGCCGCGTCGTACAGGCCGACGTAGCGCACGTCGTCCCGGCCCGCCGCCCAGGCGGTCACCTCTCGCTCCAGTGGTCCCGCGCCCGCGATCACGAGCGGCACGCCCACACCGCCGCTCGCTGCGATCTCGTCCCACGCGGCCATGAGCAGCCGTACTCCCTTGGCCTCCGCGAGTCGGCCGAGATAGAGCAGATGCTCGCCGTCGCCCGCTCGGCGGGCGTCCGGCTCCGGCACGAAGTTGTGCTTCACCGCCAGCCGCTCGGCCGGCATGCCGGCTCGCACCAGGACGTCGCGCTGCGCCGCGGAGATGCAGAAGAACCGCTCCACGCCGGACCACCACCGCCGCCGGTTGACCGACAGGCTGACCGCGAGCGGCACCGTCGCCAGCCGGGAGCTCCGGTAACAGCCGTGCCGGACGGCGGGCAGTGGGGCGGCGGCCCCGACGCACTCGGTGCACGGCCGCCCGTCCCGTTGCAGCGTGCCGGGTGGGCAGACCTGGGTGTAGTTGTGCAGCGTGGCGACGGCGGGCACGTCGGCGTCGGCGCAGGCGGCAAGCACCGCGGGCGACAGGAGCGGGAAGACGTTGTGGATGTGCACCACGTCCGGTCGCTCGGCGCGCAGCCGGGCGGCGAGCTCCGCGCGGACCGCCGGGTTCCACGGCACGAGCAGCGGTATCGCGGCCTTGCCAAGCAGCGACCGGCCGGCGATGTCGTCGCTGCGCCGCTCGAACACCTCGACCCGGTGACCGGCCGCGCGCAGCAGCTCCACCTCCTGGTCGACGACCTTGTTCTCTCCGCTCGGCTGCGCCGAGGCGTAGCGGTTGTGCACCACGAGGACGTGCATGTTCAGATCACCTCCGATCTTTGGGCCCATCGCGGGACGCGACGTCGAGGGACTTGGGGCGTCGAGAGGGGAGTGGCCGCGGCAGGCGCCGCGAGGAGCGAGGCGGCCAGGGCCAGATGCAGCAGATACGGCGAGGCGTCGCCGAGCCCGGCCTCGGTGTACGACGCGATCGCGCAGTAGCTGATCAGGAAGATCGCGCAGGCCCTCGACAGCGACGGTGGCCGCAGCAACGCGACGCCGGCGAGCACGATGATGATCGCCGACACCAAGGCGACGCCGATCAGACCCTGTTCGTGGTAAACGGCCAGCCAGCTGTTGTCGATCGGCAGCCCGCCGAACGACTTGTCACCCAGGCCCACGCCGAACAACTTCTCCGCGGTCGTCCGGGGCGCCGCCAGCAGGGCGTCCCAGACCTTGGCACGGCCGGTGAGGTTGGAGAAGTTCTCCTGACTCTGTCCGCGCAGGAACCACGCCTGGAGCGCGGAGCTGAACCCCACCGCGGCCACCGTGGCGCACAGCACCGTCCAGGTGAAGAACCGGCGGGCCGCGGCGCTGGTCAGGACGAGCGAGCCGATCGCCAGCGCCAACCCGATGAGCAGGCCGAGCGTGGCAGTCCGGGTATGGGTCAACGCGAGCAGGACGAGTGACGGCACGATGACCACCGCCGCGCCGGCGCTGTCGGTCCGGCGGCCCAGTACGAGCAGCACGGTGAGCCCGATGATCACCGCGGCGTACTGTCCGATCTGCGGCGGGGTGAGCGGCCACAACGCGCCGACAAGGCGTCCGCCGTAGAGCTCGGGCATGGCCGCGCCCGGTGAGATGGCCAGGCCGGCGGCCACCGACCCGAGTACCGCGAAGTACATCCGGATGTGGTGCCGGACGAACGTCAGGCCGCCGTCCCACCAGCGGCTGAGGAGCCACAGCGTGCCGACGAAGAGAGTCAGCCGGGCGCAGCGGAACAGCGCGCCGAACCCGGACTCCAGTTGCAGGCTGGAGATGATGCTCGGCACCAGCAGCAGGGTGAGCAGGAGCACGAAGGCGCTGGGTCGGATGCGCAGCCGGAGGTTGAGCGCGAGCGCCAGCGTGAACGCGGCGACCAGCGCGCCCATGGTGGCTATCTGGATGAGGGAGCGGGGCAGCGGGATGATGGTCTTCGCCCCGGTGGAGCCGAGCGTGTTGAGGATCAGCAACCCCCAGACGACGCCGACCATCTTCGGTGTGCCGGCAGGGCGCGGTTCGGCGCCGGGCTGAGGGCCTGCCGTGTCCGCTCCGCCCGGCGGCCCACCGCGCCGCAGGTCGCCGCCCATCTCAACCACCGGCCCGTGGGTCGAGAGTGCTGCCCGCGTCCTGCTGGTAGGGCTTGCCCTGCCACTTCCCGAAGTTGAGCACCCGGCTCGGGTCGTGGGCGACGAACTTCCACGGTCCGAGGTAGACGTTGTCGTGCCAGCGGTTGTGCTGCTTGTGGGTGATCGCCTCAGCCACCGGCTCGCCCTTGTACGGAGACCAGTCCGGATAGGTGCCGTAGTTGGACAGCACCGCCATGCGGTCGCACTTCGTCGTGCACTTGACGACGGACTTGTCCAGCACGAAGCGGTTGTCGTGGATGTCCACCCGCTGGGTCTTCCACCGGCAGTCGGCGTAGAGCGGTGGCTTGGCGATCGCCGGCTGTGCGCAGCGGTCGGTGTTCTTCACCAGCGAGGTGCAGTCACCGGACGAGGTGTTGGCCGGGCTGTTGCAGAACCGGTCGGCGTTTTCCCACAGGGTGATCCCGGACCAGTTGTTCTCCAGCACGTTCCGGTAGATCTCGATCTTGTCCGTGCGGGCTCGGATCCGTGGTTCGCCGCCGGACTCGGACAGGTAGACGGTCGCGAACGGGAAGTTGTCGCCGCGCTTGGCTTCCCTGCGGCCCTCGACCCAGTTGTTCCGCCGGATCGTGTTCTTCCGGATGACCGCGTTGTAGCTGGTCTCGTAGATCAGCGCGGCACCGTCGTTGGCCTCGATCACGTTGTTCTCGATGCGGAAGTCGTTGTTGTTGGTGTCCGCCCACAACCCTGTTCCACGGTTGTCGTGCACCCAGTTGCCGCGTATGTCGGCGCCGTTGACGGCCCAGAACTTGATGCCTCCAGTGCAGCCGCAGCCTTCCCGCTGCCGCTCCCAGTCGTCGGTGTTGTTGCCCACGATCTCGTTGCCTTCGACCACCAGGCCGCGGATGGAGTCGCCGGCCTTGTACGCGTTCATTCCGTACTGTCCGTTGTCGCGCAGGCAGCTGGCGCGGACCTGTTGGCGGGCACCGGCCATCAGCCCGGCACCGGAGTTGTACTGGATCCTGGCGTGCTCGATCACCCATCCGTCGGCCGAGTCATGGTTGACCACGCCCTCGTCCGGCGGCGCCACGAAACGCTGCACGGTCAGGTGGCGGATGGTGACGTTGCGGGCGCTGCCGCCGAACGCGTACTGGTTCTTCTTCCCGCCGTCGAGCACCGCGCCCGGCGCACCGAGGTAGCGGTTCCCCTCCTTGGGGATGACCTGGGCATAGCGGTCCGGGTCGAGCCTGTGCTTGCCCGGTCGAAGCCAGAACGTGGTCTTCGGCGGGCTGCTCTTGGTCTTCGCTGCCAGGTCACCGACCACCGCGGGGTCGACCGTCACCGCGCCTTCCGGCGCCTTCGCCGGCCCGGCCGCGGTCTTGGCGCACACCCGGGCCACGGCCGTGGACGACGGCTCAGCGGTCGGCTTCGCCCCGGCGTCCGACGTGCTGTCACAGCCGGCCGCCAGCAGGGCCAGCGCCAGCGGTGCCACCGCCAACGCCCAGTGCCGCCTCTTGATCTCCACGCGCACCCCTAGCCGCCGAACCTGAGCACGGTGTTGAACCCCGCCGCGCCGTCGGTGAAACCGGTACCGACCAGCGTCGTCGAGGGTTCCTTGCGCCCGAAGCCGGGGGAGTACCAGCCCAGCGGCGGGTCGGTCTCGCCGCGATGCGCCCGCCAGGACAGTTGCCCGGGCAGGTCGAGCACCGCGGAGCGGTCCTCGCCGTCCCGGGTCCAGGTGAGCACGGCCCGGTTGTCCGCCAGGTCCGCGGCGATCGCGGGGCCGAGGTGGAACGTCAGCTGCACGGCCCGGCGCGGGCCGCGCACCTTGTCGACCACCCTCAACTCCTGCTTTGCGGCGGTCAGTTCCACCCGGCGGCGGTGCACGGAGTCCTGGTAGCCGTCGTGTTCGGCGCACCAGCGGGCTGTCCCCTCGTGGGAGGTGCCGGATGTGTCCGCGACCAGGACGCGGCTGCGGGCATGCCGGGTCCACAGGAACGGGCCGCCGGAGACGGACTGGTCACCGCCGTCCAGCTGCAGGGTGTTGTGGCCGAGGGTCGAGCGGAAGTACTGCCGCCACTCGGGCTGCCCGTGGTAGCAGAACGTCCCCGGGTCGGCGAGCACGTCGACCCCGTCGTGCCGGACCTCCACGGACAGCGCGTCCGCGTGGGCATGTGCGGCGATGGACAGGAAGCCGTGCGGACCACCGTCGCAGCGGCACCAGATCTCCGCCGGACCGCGCAGGATGGTCATGCCCGCGTCGGCGAAGTGGCCTGGTCGGCTTGGAGGGCGGGTCGCGGCCGGTGCGGTTCCGTCTTTCGCGTACGGCCGGATGAGCGCGGCCAGCAGCGGGGTGCGCACATCGGTGCCGGTCACTGCCGGCCACCAGTCGAGCCGGCCGAACACGGCGTCCCCGGTGGCCAGCAGCGAGGCCCAGCGGTCGGTGCCCGCGCCGTCCAGGACCAGACCGTGCCCGTCGTCCGCGTCCCCTTGGCGCGGCGGTCGTAGCCGGTTGTCCACGACGGCCGCGAGCGCGTCGGTCATCCGCAGCAGCACCAGCCGGATCGACGCGGGGACCGGCACGTCGGCGGCATCCGCCTCGGCCACCGCGGCCAGGCCGAGTTCCAGCACGAGCCCGTGATACTCGGTGGCCAGCTCGCGGTTGAGGCCGGAAAAGTACGTGTTGCTTCGCAGGTGCTGCTCCAGCGACCGCAGCGCGCCGGTCCGCCAGCGGGCCGAGGAGGGGAACCAGCCGAACGCGCAGGCCGCTGCGAACTGCCCGGCGGCCTCGGCGATGACGTGGTTGTTCGCCGAAGACCCCCGGCTGGGGAAGGCGGCCAGCCAGCGCTGGTGGTGCCAGATCTGGTTCAGCGCCACCGGGTTGCCCTCGAACAGCCCGGCCGCGCCCGGCCAGCCGTCGAGCAGCCGGCGGATCCACACCCAGGACAGCAGTCGGATGCCCAGTTCGATGCCGCTGATCCAGTGCACGCCGCGCAGCGGTGGGTTGGCCGTCCACCAGGACCGCAGGTGCTCGGCCACTCGCTCGGCGTACCGTTCGTTCCCGGTGATCGCGTAGGCGGCGGCGAGCACGGTGAGGTACTGATGCCGGGACAGCTCCCAGATCTGCTTGATGTCCCCGACCGCGTCCTCGTTCCGGTACGGCACGTCGAAGGCGTAGCCCCACGGAGCCCGGCGCCCGGTCTTCGGGTCGCACCACCAGTCCGGGTCGGTCAGGTCGTCGCGGACCACCCCGAAATACTCGACGTGCCCGTACAGCAGCCGGTCCGCCTCGGCGATGAGACGTTTCGCGGCGTCCGGTGGCACCGCGGCGATCGTCCCGGCGGGCAGTACCGCGGTGAACCGGGCGCCGGTCACCCTCGGGCAGTTGGGCCGCGCCGACCGCCACCGGCGCCTGCGCACCGCGTCGCCCACCCGGCCGCCGACCTCCCGCGGTCCCATCCGGGACAGCCGCCGCAGATACCAGCCCGCGCTCATGGTCATCGCGCCCCCGCCAATGTCACCGGCGCACCGCCGGCCAGGCCGGCCCGCACGGCGAGGGTGGCCGCCGTGGTGGCGACCAGCGACTCCAGCGGCACCGGCATCGGCCCGCCGGTCCGCACGGCCTTGATGAACGCGGCCAGCTCGGCGTTCTGGCCTTTGTCCCGGGCCTTGGGCAGCCGCGAACTGACCCACCGCTTGCGGTGGCTGTCGTACACAGTGGCCCGGACGAAGTCGTCGAGCCGCAGCACCTTGCCGTCCGCGACAAGGTCGAGCGTCTCCTTGGGGAAGCCGGGCGCGCCGGTGGTGACGTAGCTGATGGTGCCGGTGGACCCGTCCGGGTAGCGCAGCACGACCTGCAGGTCCTCGTTGCCGGACGTGGCGACCGCGTACACCGAGACCGGGTCGGCGCCGAGCAGCCAGCTCGCCGTGTCGATGAAGTGCCCGCCCTCGCCGGCGAACCGCGAGCCCTCGGTGCCCTGTTGGAGATACCAGCTGCCGTGCGCCAGCCGGCCCGCGTTGACCAGGTAGCGGAGGCTCGCCGGACCGGTCCGGGCGCCGAACCGCTTTCTGGCTTCCTGCAGCAGCGGCGCGAACCGGCGGTTGAAGCCCACCTGAAGCCGGTCGTTGCCGGACTCCTCCACCGCCGCGAGCACGCCGGCCAGCTCGTCCTCGGTGAGGGCCAGGGGCTTCTCCACGAACACCGTCTTGCCTGCCAGCAGTGCCCTTCGGGTCAGTTCGGCGTGTGAGCTGTGCCGGGTCACCACGAACACCGCGTCGATGGACGGGTCGCCGAGTACGGCGTCGAGGTCGGTGGTCGCCCCGGCGAAGCCGAACTTCCGCTTCGCGTTGGCCGCGGACAGCGCCGTCGTGGTGACGACTGTCGACAACTCGACGCCGTCGCGCTGTGCCAGGTGCGGCAGCAGCATCGAGGTCGCGTAGTTTCCCGCGCCGACGAACGCAAGCCGCACCGGCGCATTGGCAGCCCGGGCCGGGGCGGACACTCCGCCGTTGCGTCGCACCGCGGGCACGGTCACCGCCGGGGCCTCCGCTTCGGCTGTGTCTTCAGCGGGGCCGGGGTACCGGAACAGCACAGCCACGGCCTTGAGGTCGCCGTCCTTCAGGCGCTGGTACGTCTCGACGGCGTCATCGAAGTCGGCGATGTGGGAGACCAGCGGCTCCACGTCGACGCGGCCGAGGGCGAGGAGATCGAGGAAGCACGCCAGGTTACGGCGCTCGGTCCAGCGCACGTAGCCGATCGGGTAGTCCCGCCCCTCGAGCTCGTACTCCGGGTCGTAGCGCCCGGGGCCGTAACTGCGGGAGAACCGGACGTCGAGCTCCTTCTCGTAGTACGCGTTCCACGGCAGGTCCAGGCGGCACTTGCCGATGTCGACGACCCGGCCGCGGTCCCGGCAGAGCCGGGCGGCCAGCTCGACGGGCTGGTTGCTGCCGCCGCCGGCGGCCAGGTACACCTGGTCCACTCCGTGACCGCCGGTGAGCTCGGCGACGGCGGCTTCCACGGCCGCGGACGCGGGATCGCCGCAGGCCGTAGCGCCCAGGCGCTCGGCGAGCTCGCAACGCACCGGGTCGGGGTCGACCCCGACGACGCGGACTCCCGAGGCGGCGAGGAGCTGCACCACCAGCTGCCCGATCAGCCCGAGGCCGATGACCAGTGCCACTTCGCCGAGCTGTGACTCGCCTTGGCGGACGCCCTGCAACGCGATCGACCCGACGGTGCCGAAGGCCGCGTGCCGCGGCGCGAGGCCGTCCGGCACCGGGGCGTAGAGGTTCTTCGGCACCCAGTTCAGCTCGGCGTGCAACGCGTGCTCGTTGCCGGCGCAGGCCACGAGGTCGCCGACCTTCACGTCGTCGATGCCGGAGCCGACCTGCTCGACCACCCCGCACAGGGAGTAGCCCAGCGGAGTGTAGGAGTCCAGCTTGCCCATCACCTTGCGGTAGGTGGCGGGCACGCCGTTGGTGGCCACGCTCTGCATGACCTTGGCAACCTGGTCCGGCCGGGAGCGGGCCTTGCCCAGCATCGACATGCCGGCCTCGGACACCTTCATGAGCTCGGTCCCGGTGGATATCAGCGAGTAGGCGCTGCGGACCAGCACACCACCCGGCTTGCACCCCGGCACCGGCACGTCGAGCACCGCGAGCTCGCCGCTCTTGTAGTTCTGCACAACCTGTTTCACCCGAACTCCTCTGATTCCTAAGCCGACAACCGAGTGCTCTGGCCGGACCCAGAGGTCGCGCCGCGATACCAGTACTCGAGGGTCAGCACATGCCACAGATGCTTGGAGAAGTCCCGCTGCCCGGCGGCGTCCTCGGCGACCATCCGCGCCAGCGCGTCGCGCCGCAGGATCCCGGAACTGACGAGCACGCCGTCGTGCACCACCTCGCGCACCAGCGGTGCCAGATCCCGGCTCATCCAGGCGCGCAGCGGGGCGCTGAACAGGCCCTTGGGCCGGTACACGATCTCCCGGGGCAGGACCGAGGCGGCCGCCTCCTTGAGGACGGCCTTGCCCTGCCGTCCGACGATCTTGCGATCGCCGGGTACGGCGAACGCCGCCTTGACCACCTCGACGTCCACGTACGGCACCCGCACCTCCGTCGACGCGGCCATGCTCGACCGGTCCGTGTAGGCGAGGTTCAGGCCCGGCAGGAACATCCGGGCGTCGCCCAGGCACATGCGGTTGACGAAGTCGTCGAGGTCGTTGTCCTGGTAGATGTCCGCGTGCTCGGTCAGCACGTCATCGACCGTCCCGGCCAGGTCCGGATCGACCAGGGCGAGCAACTCGTCCTGGTCGTACATGGTGTAGCTGCGCCGGAACGCGGTCTCCTCCGGCAGGTCGGCGAAGGAGAGGAACCGCTTGGCGAAGCGCACCGACCGGTACCCCCGGCGGGCCGTGGCGACCGGCAGCCGGTCCACGGCCCTGGACACCCCGCGCCGCAGGGGCCGAGGGACGCGCTGGTAGCGCAGCGCGAGCAGGTTGGCCAGGTGCTTGCGGTAACCGGCGAACAGCTCGTCGGCGCCCATCCCCGAGAGCATCACCTTCACCCCGGCCTCCCGGGCGGCCTCGCAGATCAGGAACGTGTTGATCGCGGCGGGATCGCCGATCGGCTCGTCCAGGTGGTACGTCATCTGCGGCAGCAGGTCGAGCACGTTCGGCGCGATCTCGATCTCATGCAGGTCGACGCCGAACCGCTCGGCCACCTGCCGGGCATAGCGCAGGTCGTCCGGCATCGCCTCGAACTTGGCGTCCTCGGCGCGGAACCCGATCGTGTAAGCGGAGATCCCGGGTCGGTCGCGGGCCGCCAGTGCGGTCAGGTAGCTGGAGTCAAGACCGCCGGAGAGGAAGGTCGCCACGGGTACGTCGGAGAGCAGGTGGCGCCGGGTCGACTCCTCGACGATGGCCCCGACGTCCGGCTGCTCTCCGGCCCGGGCCCGCTCCTGGCCCTCGGCGGCGACGTCCCGGAGGTTCCAGAACTGGCCGCGCTCCACCCGGCCGTCGGGCCGGCACCGCAGCCAGCTCCCCGGCGGCAGCTTCTCCGCCTCGCGGAACGCGCAGCGTGAGTCCGGCACCCAGTAGTACAGCAGCGAGGCCACCAGCGCCCCATGGTCCACCTGCAGCGACCCGCCGGTCGCGGCGGCGAGCGCCTTGAGCTCGGAGGCGAACACCAGGCCCGCGCCGCGCTGCATCAGGAACAGTGGCTTGATGCCGAGCTGGTCGCGGGCGAGCACCAGTTCGCCGGTTCGCTCGTCGAAGATCCCGAACGCGAACATGCCGCGCAGCCGGGGCAGGCAGTCCGTGCCCCAGCGCCGCCAGGCCTCGAGGAGCACCTCGGTGTCGGAGGTACCGCGGAAGCGCACCCCAGCGGCCGCCAGCTCGGCACGCAGCTCGGGCGCGTTGTACAGCTCGCCGTTGTACGTGAGCGCCAGGCCGCCCGAGACCATCGGCTGGGCGCCGGTCTCGGACAGGTCGATGATGGCCAGCCGACGGTGCCCGAGGTGCACGTCGCCGTCACCGGCGGCGTGGCTGTACCGGCCCGCCCCGTCCGGACCGCGGTGGGCGAGGGTATCGGTGAGCCGGTCGGTCACGACCTTGCCGTCCGGCCATCGGTAAGTGCCTGCGATACCACACATGTCCTACCGCGCCTCCTGGTCGTTGTCCGGGCCCTGTGCGGCCCACACCGGCAGCCGCTCCGTCCGCCGCCAACCCGTCCCGTTCTGCCGGGCCAGCCGCTCGTTCTGGCCGCGCAGCGCGGTGTGCTGCCCGTCCCACAGCGTTCCGTCGGTCCGGTCACGCGGATCGGGGTCGATCAGCACCACACCGATCACCGGAATGTGCTGGTCCGCGAGCTGCCGCGCCACCGTGTGCAGCCATGCGGCGCTGCCGTGCCCGGCACGCACGACGAGCACGGTCTGACTGCCGAGGTACTGGAGGTCGGTCCACGCGGTGCCGGGCGCGACCGAGCCGACACCGATCCGGCGCTCCTGATGCGACACGGTCGCGGCATGCTCGCCGCTGACCACGGTGAGGTCTCCCGGCTTCTGGCGGCGGCGTGCGAGCTGCTGTCCGGGCAGACCATCGATGATCACCACTGGTCCCTCCGCCGCCAGCGCCCCGGCGAGGTTCAGTGCGATCACACTCGTGCTGCGCGCACAGCCCAGTTCCAGCAGCGACACCGGTTCCGCGGAGCCGCGCACGGTGCGGGCCAGGGTCGCCGTGAGCCGTTCGCGTGCCGCCCGGGTCCGTCGGCGCTGCCACAGGCGGCCCGACCGGCGGGGCAGCTCCGTGATGACCGAGGCGCCCAGGTTCGCCGCGATTTCCCGGCGCAGCACGGGGCGGTCCGCCACCACAGCGCCGACCGCGGCCAGCGCGAGCCCGAGGACGAGCCCGAGGACGAGCCCGATAGCGGTGTTGGTGGCGGCGGCCCTGGGCAGGGAGTGCTGGACCGCGCGCGGGGCGTCCACGATCTGCGTGCCGGCGAGGACCTTGGGCGTTCCGGTGCGCGCCTCCGCGGCGCGCTGGTCGAATTCGGCGATCCGCGAGTTGAGGGCGGCCCGGCGGGCGAAGAGCGACTCGATGCTCGCCGCCGCCTTCGGGTCGCTCTCCGGTGACCGGTCCCCGATCTCCTCATTGACCTCGGTGAGCTCGTCCCGCATGCGGTCACGCTGGTCGAAAAGCGCCTTGGCCTCGGCCTTCGCGGTCTCCTCCATCCTCTTCACATGGTCCGCGACGAACGCATCGGCCAGCGCCTTGGCCCGGGCCACCGCTTCCGCGTCGCTGTCACCCGTCACAGTGATCTGCAGCAGGTTGTTGGTCAGGCCGGTGCCCCGGTAGTCCCGGATGAAGTCCTCAGGTTTTTCCCGGGACTTGAGGGACTGCAGGGCCTTGTCGGCGATCCGCGTGGTCGCCAGTAGCTCGACATCGGTGCGGATGAGCGTTCCGGTGTCGTTCGGCTGGTCCTCCGCATGCGCGACCAGCACCTTGGTCACCGCGGTCGGCGGCGGCGGCCGCAGGACCGCCACCGCCGCGCCGATCAGCAGTCCGAGGAGTGCCAGGGAGCACCAGAGGCGGCGGCGCCTGCGTACTGCCACCACCAGCGCCTGCAGGTCGAGCAGCGGAGTGGATGCCGACGACTCCGAAGTCGTGTCTGTCGTCATGCCGAACCTCCCGTTGCGTGGCCGTGGACCGCCAGTGCCGGAGTGGCCTCCTCCGGTGGACGGCCCGCAGTCCGCGCCGGACGAGCCCAGGCCGTACCTGCGACGACGACGCCGACGACCTGATGCCTGCCCTCCGCACACGCCTCGGCGATGCCGCCGAGCTCCTCCGCGGTCCAGTGGCCCGCGCTGAGGACGACCAGAACACCGGACTCGGTGCCGCGGTCCGGCACCAGCGGCCCGGACACCGAAACGTTCACCACCCGCAGCAGTGGATCACTCCCGGCCTCGGTGACGAGCTGCCCGGCGGCCTGGCGGGCGATGCCGTCGCCGTCCGGTACGACAACCAGCAACTGCCGGGGGGCCGGCAGCTGGTCCCGGAGGCGAGCGCACACCCGCCCGTAGCGGATCCGCCGGTCGGCCTCGTCGCCGGACCTCTGCAGGGTCGGTACGTCCCACCGGGTGTCGACGCCGAGCATCCGGCGGATCCGGGCCCGCGGGCCATGGACTTCCGGCCGGTGCGCGCCCCGTTCACCAGGAACGTCGACGGTGCCGAGGAGCGTCGAGCCCAGCGCCGCGGCGATCTCCGGTTCGGTGCGCAGCCGACGGTTCGTCCGTGCGGCGGCGAGATGGCCGATGACGGAGAGCAGGAAGAACACCAGCGCCCCGGCGACGATGAGCTGCATCCTCGTCGGCGGCGCCTCGCCGGCCGGCCGGGCCGCCGGCCCCATGACGACCATGCCGGCCTTGCTGGCCAACGGGTCGGACTCGGCCAGCGTCTTCATGGCCTCCTCCAGCGAGGTGCGCAGCCTCTCCAGCGAGGTGCGGGCCTGCACGCCCTCCACGGTCTTGCCCGGATCGGCCGCTTCGGCCAGGTCGGTGATGCGCCCGTTGGTCTTCTCCACCTCCTGCCGCAGCGTCTCGAGCCCCGTAGTCGCCTCGGAGTCGGTGCCGCCGCCTGTGATCCGCGCGGCGAATGTGACGAATTCCTTGGCCATCCGGTCGGCGAGCTGCTGCGCACGCTCCGGGGTGTCGGCCGTACCCGAGATCTTGACGATGTTCCCGTCGGCGGTCTTGGCGCTCACCCGGTCCCGCAACTCGGTGCCGCTGACGCCGGACCGGTCGAGAGCGGCGGCCGCGCGGTCGACCACCGTCGAACTGGTCGCGATGTCCACCTGGGTCAGCAGCTCGCGCTCCTCCCACTGCCCCGGCAGCAGTACCGATGCCGACGTCGTGTAGCGCGGCGGAAACAGCACCGAGGTGCCGTAGCCGACGAGCGCGCCCACCACGGTGAGGACGGCGAGAAGCCGCCAACGCCGACGGAGAATCCGCCCGATAGTGACCAGGCGGATCGTGTCATCGCTCAACGGCGCTGCCTCTTCCCTGTTCTGACCGGGTCGTTCGCCGACACCGGAGTGTGGTCACGGCAGGCAGCGGCGTAGGCGGCGAGCAGCGACGCTTGCGAGTTCCGCCAGGAAAGCCGCCCGCTGATCCGCTCCTGGCCGATCTTGCCCATCCGGGCCCGCTTCTCCGGATCGTCGAGGAGCAGCGCGATGAGCTTGGCGAATTCGGCCTCGTCGTTGGCGGGCGCGTAGACGGCGGCGTCACCGGCGGAGACTCGCGCCTCCCGGAGGTCGAACGAGACGATCGGCCGGCCCATCGCCATGTACTCCAGGACCTTGTTCATGGTCGACACGTCGTTGAGCGGATTGCGCGGATCGGGGGAGAGGCACACATCCGCGGTGGAGAGGTAGCGCACCAGGTCGGCGTCCGGTATGCGCCCGGTGAACTGCACCTGCTCGGAGAGACCGAGCCGCCGGGACAGCTCCACCATCGCGTCGAAGGCGTCGCCGGAGCCGACGAACACCGCATGCCAGTCGGTCCGCCCGAACTCGTCGCGCAGCTTCGCGAGGGCACGCAGAGCGTAGTCGACGCCGTCCTGGGGGCCCATGACGCCCAGATAGCACAGCAGATGAGGCTTGCCGCGCTTCAACTCCGGCTCGGGCGGCACCGGTTGGAACCGGTCGATCTGGGGCGCGCTGCGCACCACGAAAACGTCCTCAGGGCGCTGACCTCCACGGCGCACCGCGACGTCGCGGTAGCTCTCGTTCGTGGCGAGGACGACGTCCGCGGCCCGGTAGGTCCGCCGTTCCAGCGCGCACACGGCGCGGTAGAGCAGATCCTCGCCGCGGTCGAACCGGGAGAGGTACAGCTCGGGCACCAGGTCGTGCTGGTCGAAGACGAACCGCGCACCGCGCCGCTTCATCCACAAGGCCGGCAGGAACAGCAGGTCGGGTGGGTTGCAGGCGTGGACCACGTCGACCGGGCCGACCTTGCGGGCCAGCCGGACCGTGTGCCACAACGCCGATCCGTACTCCCGCAGGTAGCCCGCCGGTCCTCCGGTGGCCGCGCGCAACGGGTAGCGGTGGATCCGCACCCCGTCGATCTCCGCCTCCGGCTCCGTGTCCCGTTTCTCCCCCCGGGGACAGATGACGTGCACTTCCCACCCCGCGTCGCGCAGTGTCGTGCACTCCTGCCACACCCGCCGGTCGAACGGCACCGACAGGTTCTCCACCAGGATCAGCGCGCGTCGGTTCGACCCGTCGCCGCCGGCTGTGTCATCAAACGATGTGTTACCAAGCAAGGCCCATGTACCCCGGTTCGGTTCGGCGCGTCTCGGCGTCGGGAAGGTGGATGAGGTCGACGATCATCGGGCCTTCGCCATGGGGCAGCGCCGACAGCACGGCCGGATCCCTGGTCCCGACCAGGCACACCTCGGCGTGCTCGAGCACCTCGTCGACGGAGTCCGCGAGCAGCTGCGCCAGGTGCGGCAGCCGGCTTTCGATGTACTCGCGGTTCGCGCCGACCAGCCGGGAGAGGCTCACGTTGGCGTCGTATATACGCAGGTCGTACCCCTTGCCGAAGAGCCGCTCCGCCAACTCGACGAGTGGGCTCTCGCGGAGGTCGTCGGTGCCGGGTTTGAAGGACAGCCCGAACAGGCCCACCCGGCGCTTGCCGGTGCGCTCGACCAGCTCCACCGCGCGTTGCAGATGTGCGGAGTTGGAAGGCAGCACGTGGGCGAGGATGGGCACCGAGATGTCGGCCCGCTGTGCCGCGTGGACCAGGCTGCGCAGGTCCTTGGGCAGACAGGAGCCACCGAAGGCGAAGCCGGGCCGCAGGTAGGCGGGGCTGATGTTCAGCTTGCGGTCGGCCAGGAACACGTCCATCACCTGGTGCGAGTCCACCCCGAGCGCCTGGCACACCGCGCCCAGCTCGTTCGCGAAGCCGATCTTGAGGCCGTGGAACGCGTTGTCCGCGTACTTGATCGCCTCGGCCGTCGGGACCGGCACCCGGAACACCTCGCCGGGCAAGCCGTCGTACAGTGCCATCACCGCGTCGCCGCTTGCCGGGTCGAGCTCGCCGATGACGGTCTTGGGCGGGTCGAAGAAGTCCCGCACGCTCGTGCCCTCGCGCAGGAACTCCGGGTTGACCGCGACCCCGATGTCCACCCCGGCCGTGCCGCCGACGTACTTCTCCAGGATCGGTACCAGCAGGTTCAGGCAGGTGCCCGGGAGCATGGTGCTGCGGAACACGACGGTGTGCCGCCCACCCCGCTCGGCCAGCGCGGCGCCGATCTGTTCGGTGACCCGCTCCAAGTACGTGGTGCACAGGCTGCCGTTGGGCTCCGACGGCGTGCCCACGCAGACCAGCGACACCTCGCTGCCCATGATCGCCTCGCGGACGTCATCGGTAGCGCGTAGTGCTCCGGTCCGCACGACCTCGGCGATGAGCTCGCCGATCCGTTCCTCGACCACCGGGGCCTTGCCGTCGTTGACCAGGTCGACCTTCACCTGGTTCACGTCCACCCCGATGACCTCGTGACCCATGCTGGCCAGGCACGCGGCCGACACACAGCCCACGTAGCCGAGCCCGAAAACGCTGACCTTCATGACCCGTCCCTCCCCCCAGGCAGGCCCTTGCGGCCTGCGGTCCGCGCGCGGGCGGGACCGTTGAATTGCAGCCCCCCGCGCATCAGTAGGCCCCCTGCCCTTGAAGCACCGCACGCAGCGTCTTCCACAAGATCACTGCGTCCAGGGCGAGCGACCAGTCCTCCACGTACCGCAGGTCGAGCCGGACCGCCTCCTCCCACGGCAGGTCGCTGCGTCCGCTGATCTGCCACAGACCGGTGAGCCCGGGCTTGACCAGCAGCCGTCGCCGGATGTCCGGGCCGTACGCGGCGGTCTCCTCCGGTAGCGGAGGCCGCGGACCGACGAGCGACATCGATCCGGTGAGCACGTTGAAAAGCTGCGGGAGCTCGTCGATCGAGTACCGGCGCAGCACCGCGCCCACCCGGGTCACCCGCGGATCCCGGCGGAGCTTGAACAGCAGCCCTGCACCCTCGTTGTGGTCGGCCAGCGCGGCGCGTACCCCGTGAGCCCCGGCGACCATGGTGCGGAACTTGAGAATGGTGAACTCGCGGCCGGACTTGCCGACCCTGCGCTGGCGGTAGAACGCCCCACCACGACTGTCCGCCATCACGATCAGCGCGACGAACGCCATCAGTGGCGCGAACAGCATCAGCAGGATCGCTGCGGCCATCCGGTCGACGACCCCTTTGATCGCCCGGCGGCCTCCGGTGAAGGTCGGCAGGCTGACCCGTAGCAGCGGTATCCCGAGCACCGCATCGACGTGCAGCCGCGGGCCGGCCACTTCCATCAGCACGGGGGCCACGACCATCTCGGCATCGCTGCCTTCGAGGTTCCAGGCCAGCCGCTGCAGCCGGTCCGGTGACCAGTGCGGGTCCGGTGTGACCGCGACGACACGGTAGCCGTCGTGGCGGACGTGCTTGGCGACGTCCGTCAGTCGGCCGACGACGGGCACTCCGTCCAGGTGGTCACCGTCGAGACCGCGGCCGTCCGTCGTGCACACCGCCTCCACCCGCCAGCCGAGGTGCGGGAACTTGCGGGTTCGGGCGATCAGGTCGCGCACGGTGGCCGGGCTCCCGGCAGCGAGTACCGGTCTCAGGCACCGTCCTTCCTTCCGCTGTTTGTGCAGCCGGAGGCGGAGCAGATACCGCGCGGTCATGGTGACGAGCGCGATCGCGGGTATCGCGACGAAGATCCAGAGTTTGATGTTGCGCGAGGTGAGGGCGATCCCGCCGAGTGCCAGTACGACGGTCGCCGTGAACAGTGAACGTCCGAGCCGGCGGAATTCCTCGGCGCCCTGGCCGAGCACGGCCGGAGCCCACGACCGGCTCACCGCGAGCGCTCCCAGCACCAGCAGCTCGGTGCCGAGTGCGAGAATTCCCCACTTCTCGTGCCAGTCGGCCGCGTCCCGGACCCCGAAGAAATTGCCGATCGCCGCCACCACCAAGGCGGTGGCCACGGTATCGCTGGTGATCACGGTACGGCGGTACCGCTGCTCCCATTCGATCGTGGGCTGGCTGATTGCCCCATTCGCCAGACGCCCGCGCGCCGGCGGAAAAGGGCCGACAAATCCCCCCTGCCGCACAGAACCCCCCCGGTCCCCAGTGGTACGACGTGGTCGACTAACACCGTTCCTCCCCCCAGGAGGCCCCAGCCCCCCGCACAGTCCCTCCCCTTGGGAGGCCCCCGCCCCCCGCGCGCATGACATCCCGGCTACTTCAGCGCTACTTGAACACCCCACCTGGCGGCAGCGGACTCCCCTGTCCTGCCACACTCTTGAGGCCCGCGGGAACCCGCCGAAACCTCGGGTGCTCCCCGCACCCAAAGCCCCCTCTCGGGCTCCGGATTGATCACCCCCACGACTGGCGCCGGGAACGCGACTGCTGGCTTTCCGTAGCGCCGGACCTATAGATCATTATCGGTCGCCTCGTGCCCGATCAGCTGAAGCACGGTCAATCTAGACCATCGGGGCCAGTCTGTAGAGGGGATGTGTGGAATTTGTGTTCAAGCCACGAGGCCGGATCCACCGATCGGTGACCGCCAACGGATGCATTGCGCCACCGTGCGCTCCAGCAGCCCGCCCGGCCCCCGGACGCGGCTTCTAGCGGTAGGGATCGGCGGGCTGCAGAGGGCCTTCTACGGCGCCCAGTTCGGCAACAACTTCCCGCTGTACGTGCACCACGGCGTGCCGCTGTGGGTGCCCCAGGCGGGCGGGGCCCGCCTTGAGGTCCGGGTGCACGCCGCGATGTCGGCCCAGACCGCCCGGTCCTTGAAACTTCCCTGGTCGGCCGAGGAGTTGGAGGGGTGGGAGCTCCGCGAGGGGGGATGGCGACTCGAGCCGTTCCCCGGCCCTCGCCGGCCTGGAGAGAGGACGAGTGGAAGGCGGTCCAAGAACTACGGGAGCGCGAGCGGGAGTTGGCGCAAAAGTTCACCCAGTGCTTCTGCATGCCCTCTACGCCACCGTGTCGTGGATCTGGCAGGCCGTCACGGCAGCGGCCCGCCCTGCGGTCACAGGTGGCGGCCGGTGGCGGTGGCGGTGGCGGTGGTGAGGGTGTAGGTCTGGCTCGGCCAGGGATGGTCCGGCCGGTGACGGTGTCTGTATCGGCTGAGCCTTCGCTCACGGCCCGGTCGTACGGAGCGATGAGGCCTGCCGTAGGTGGAAACGGTGTTCAGCCGAAGGGTTGACCGCCGCCGTTCCCGGACTCTGGAATGGTCGGAGTCCGGCATGGTCTCTACTCCGGGGGAGGGGCGGTGGTCCGGCGCGGCACCAGTGTGGGGGAGAGCTTGATCTGGACCGGCGCCTTGTGGCGGTCGGCGATCCGCTCCAGGAGGAGGCGCGCGGCGTTCTCGCCGATCTCGCGGCCCGCCTGGTCGACGCTGGTGAGTGAAATGGGACCGAAGGAGGCGAACGTCGTGTTGTCGTAGCCGGACACCGAAAGGTCACCGGGAACGGATACCCCGGCTTCGGTGAGCGCCTCCAGCACACCCATGGCAACGATGTCCGCACCGGCGAAGACAGCCGTGGGCCGGCGGGGACGCGCGAGCAGTTCCCTGGCGCCGTCGTACCCGCCCTGCTGGGTGTATGTGGTGGAGACGACGTCGATCTCCGCCGCGAGGCCGAGGGACCGCATGGCACGCCGGTACCCGTCGGCGCGCTGGGCGTTGGGCATCTCCGCGATGCGCGTCGGGTCGGTTTCGTGGTGCTCGATGTGGGCGATCCGGCGGTGTCCGAGGCCGGCGAGGTGACCGACGACCAAGGACGCGCCCGCCACGTCGTCGTCCGTCACGGTGTCGTACACCTGGGAATGCCCATGGCGGCCGATGACGACGGTCGGTACGACAGAGGCGATGTGCTCGAGATGAGCGCGCGACGACACGGGTGCGATCAGGACGATGCCGTCCATGCCGCGGTCGATCATGGCCTCGGTGACCCTCGCCTCCTCCGTCTCCCCATTGCAGCCCGGGCCCAGGAAGACCTGGTAGTCGGTGTCCGCGAGCCGGCCGGTGATCCCGTCGAGGATCTCGGGGAAGAAGGGGTTGCGGATGTCGGGGAGCATCACGCCGACGGTGTACGTCTGCCCGCGGAGACCCCTGGCCCCGGCGTGCGGCCGGTAGCCGAGCTCGTCGATCGACCGGCGCACCTTCGCGCGCATCTCGGGACTGGCTCCGTAGGCGTTGCGCAGCACCTTGGAAACAGCGGTGGTGGACACCCGGGCGTGACGCGCCACGTCGACGATCGTGACGCGGCGAGGCGGTGCTGGCGGCTCCATCCCGGTGCCCTCCGGTGAAGTGGGGAACGTTGCCGCAGAGTGTACGTACGGAGCCGCAGCTCAGTAAGGCACAGACGTCGGCCCGTCAGCCCTTTGAGTCACATCCCAGCAGGCCCCGAGTGCCGTGGCACCCGTTGCCGCCTTAACAGTTGCGCAGCTTGCGCGGCACCTTGACGTCACGCGAGGCGCTCTCTAGGGTCTGGCAGCACCCTTTGGGAAACGTTACCCACTGGACCACACACTGAACGCCCCTACCGGGTCGCGGACCACATCCCCAAGACGTAGAGCCGGCGGACGCCTCACGGTGTCCAGCCGACCGGAGCCCTGACCTCACAGCCTATTTTGAATCGTTTCAAGGAAGAGGTCGTTTGTGACCCTCGCCCCGAACGAGCAACTTCCGGACCACGACCAGTTCCCGCACGCGGCGCCGACGGCGTCCGCCCGCCGTCCGCGCACCGCCCCGCCCTGGTGGTTCGCGCTGCCGGCCCTGCTGCTGTTCGCCTTCGTCGTCCTGGTGCCGAGCGTCCGCGGTGTGTACTACGCCTTCACCGACTGGGACGGTCTGGATCCCGACTTCTCCTTCGTGGGCCTCGACAACTTCTCCGACATGCTCAGTGATCCCGACGCGAAGCAGGCCGTCGGGCACACGTTGTTGATCGCCGTGTCGATCACGGTCCTCCAGAACGGGCTGGGCCTGCTGCTGGCCCTGGGGGTCAACACGGCCATTAGGTCCCGGAACGTGCTCAGGGTCTTTCTGTTCGCTCCGGCCGTGATCACTCCGATCGTCACCGCCTACCTCTGGCGCAACCTGCTGGGCCCCGACGGCGGGATCAACAGCCTGCTGGGCGCGGTCGGCCTGGACGGCTCACGGCAGGACTGGCTGGGCGATCCGCAGCTCGCTCTGTGGTCGGTGGTCGGTGTGATCGTCTGGCAGTACGCGGGCTACTCGATGGTCATCTTCCTGGCCGGGCTCCAGTCGGTGCCCCAGGAGATTCATGAGGCGGCGGCCATCGACGGGGCGGGTCCCGTGCGGCGCTTCTGGTCGGTCACGCGGCCACTGCTGGCCCCGGCCTTCACGATCAATCTGATGCTGTCGATCATCGGTGGGATCAAACTCTTCGACCAGGTCTACGCGTTGACGGGCGGGGGACCGGGACACGCCACCGACACCATCTCCACGCTGATCTACAAGGACGCCTTCACACTCGGCGAGTTCGGCTACAGCATCGCGCTCGCGGTGGTCCTCACGATCATCGTGGCGGTCGCCTCCACGGGTCAGTACCTCGTGCTGTCCCGCAACGAGAGGGCCGCGTCATGATCCGATACCGTCGGCGCACCCTCGCTCTGGAGCTGGCGATGGTCGCCACCGCCCTGGTCGTGGGCTTCCCGGTGTACGTGCTGGTCAACCTGGCCGTGAGGCCGGCCTCGGACACCTCGTCGCCGATCAGCCCGACCACCTCTCCCACCCTGGACAACTTCACCCAGGCCTGGCAACAGGGCGCCCTCGGCGGGGCGTTGGCCAACAGCGTGCTGGTGACGGCCGTCAGCGTCGTCATCGTGCTGGCCGTCTCGTCGCTCGCGGCGTACCCGCTGGCCCGCATCACGGCTCGCTGGTCCCGGGGTACGTACCTGACCTTCCTCCTGGGTCTCGTACTGCCCTTCCAGCTCGCCTCGCTGCCGCTCTACCAGACCATGCGTGACATGGGCCTGCTCGGTACTCCGTGGGCACTGATCCTCTTCTACTCCGGCCTGCAGGTGCCGTTCACCGTCTTCCTCTACGTCGGCTTCCTGCGCGCCCTGCCCCGCGACTTCGAGGACGCGGCCCTGATCGACGGCTGCACGCCCTTGCAGGGCTTCCGGTATGTGGTGCTGCCGATGCTCAAACCGATCACTGTGACGGCCCTGGTGCTCAACGCCGTCGCCGTCTGGAACGACTTCTTCACGCCGCTGCTGTACCTGAGCGGCAGTGCCCAGCAGACCATGCCGGTCGCGATCGCCGGCTTCGTCGGTCAGTACGTCACCGACTGGAACCTCATCTTCGCCGCACTGGTGATCAGCATCCTGCCCGTCCTGCTCGTCTACTTCGTGCTGCAGCGCAGCATCATCAACGGTTTCGCGGGAGGGCTGAAGGGATGACACGCGACGCCCGCCCGTCCCTCATGCTCCGTGGCTCTTCCCCGAGGGAGACATCATGAAGACACGCGTACTTCCGGCCCTGGCCGCCGCGGTGACATCCATGGCCGTGCTCGCCGCATGCAGCGGCGGCACCAAGGCAGACTCCGGCGGAGGCGGCGGCTCCAAGACGCTGACCCTCGCCTCGGTCGACCAGGGCTCCATCGAGGACGTCGTCAAGGCGTTCGAGAAGGCCAACCCGGGCGTCAAGGTCCGCTACACCACCAGCGGCGCCGACCAGTACCAGCAGCAGATCCGCACCCAGCTGTCCTCGGGCACCGCACCCGACGTGATGTCGGTCTGGCCCGGCGACGGCAACCCCGGCGCCACCCACGTCCTGGCCGAACCCGGATATCTGCGGGATCTCTCGGACCAGCCCTGGGCCGACAAGATGCCCGACGCGATCAAGAGCGTCGCCCAGTACGAGGGGAAGACCTACAACGCGGTCTTCGGGCAGAACGGCATCGGCGCGGTCTACAACCAGCAGGCCATGGCGAAGGCCGGGCTGACTCCGCCGGACACGTGGACGAAGCTGCTGGACTTCTGCCGCGCCGCGAAGGCCAAGGGAACTCCCGCCTTCGCGTTGGGCAACCAGGACAACTGGGTGACGCAGCTCGTCCAGTACGCGCTGGTCGCCACGACCGTGTACGGCGAGGACCGTGACTTCGACCAGAAGATGCAGGCCGGCCAGGCCACTTTCGCGCGGTCGCCGTGGACCACCGCCCTGGACAAGTACCTGACGATGGAGAAGACCGGCTGCTTCCAGAAGAACCCGCTGGGCACCAACTACGAAGCCAGCCAAGGCCTCGCCGCCACCGGCAGGACGCTCGGCATCGTCCAGGGCAACTGGGTGATCGCTCTCCTGAAGCAGAAGAACCCGAAGGGCACGTTCACGTTCAAGGCCCTGCCGGCCACCGACGACCCGTCCGCAACGATCGTCCCGGCTGCGGCAGGCGCCGGTTACGGCGTCAATGCCAAGGCGAAGAACGAGGACCTCGCCCTGAAGTTCGTGAACTTCGTGATGTCTTCCGAGGGCATGAACCTGTTCGTCAAGAAGCAGGGCGGTCTGCCCTCGCTGCCCGACACGGGCTACACGGTGGACCCCTCGCTGGCCGAACTGTCCACGTTCATCAGGGCGGACCGCACCGTGCCGTTCATGGACCAGCTGTGGCCCAACGCCAAGGTCCAGCAGACCATGCTCAGCGGCCTCCAGGAGATCTTCAGCGGGCAGTCCACGCCCGAAGAACTCCTCGACGCGATGGACGCCGACTACAAGGCCGACTCCTGACCACTCTCGAACACCCGAAGGGATGACGGTGTGAGCAATGCACCCCACCATGCGGACGGTTCGGACCGCGACCTCGACGCAGACGGTTCGGACGGCGACCTCGACCGCGCCCTCGACAAGAGCGACGCTCCCGGCGGATGCCACGCGGGAATCCGCCGTAGAACCGTGTGGCGACGGCCGGCGCGGTGCCCGTAGTGGCCGGCGCCATGGGCGGCTCAGCCGCCGCGCAGGCGGCACCGTCGCGCCGTCCGGACGCCGCGGTGGCCGGACTGACGGTGAACACCGCACCGAGCCCTTGGGCGTGGACGCCGACCGGCCGCGATTAGGCTGGCGCATGCGGTCCACCGCGCGGGGGCGGAGCCAGGGGACATACCAGATCCTGGTGGCGAGCTCACCGGACAAGCTGACCGCCGGCCGCGCGGACGTCTGGAACAGCGGTCGTGTGCGGTCCGCCGATTCCGTGGCCGTCCGCTACGCGGGCAGGCCGCTCGGCGCCTCGACCCGCTACCACTGGACCGTCACCGTCTGGGACGCCGAAGGCCGTCCGGTCGGTACGGCGTCCCCCGCCTTCTTCGAGACCGGCCTCATGAGCACCGACGGTGTGGCCGGATGGGACGGCGCGCGGTGGATCGGGATGCGGGGGAAGGGTCCCGACTCCGCCGGCGCACCGATGCTGCGCAAGGAGGAGCCCCTCAGGGATGACGCGGATGGCCCGCGCGATCGGCCGGACGGCGGAGGGGGAGACGTACGAGCGGCTCTTCGCACGCATCAAGCAGGCGTTCATCACCAAGTACCTGACCACCGAGGCCGGGCAGGTCACAGTCAAGTCCAGTCTGGGCGAGGCCTCTCCGATCGAACCGGGCGCCGACCCCGATCAGAAGACGGAGGACAACAGCCAGTCGGCGCTGCTGTGGGTCCTCAAGCTCGGGTTCTACGAAACGGAGGCTCAACGCCGTACGCTCGTAGGTCTGTTGGCGGACAATATCGGCAATGACGAGGCCTACAAGGCCGCACACCCGAACAGCAGCCGGGTCAAGTACGCCGGGAACACGCTGTCCGTCGGCTTCCTCGGCGTCAACGTCCTCGCCCCCGTTCTCACCGATGAGGGCCGCGCGGACCTGGCCTACGAGCTGCTGCACCAGGACGCGCTGCCGTCCTGGTTGTACTCGGTGAGGAACGGCGCCACGACCGTCTGGGAACGCTGGAACTCCTACTCCGAGGACGACGGCTTCGGCCCGGTCAGCATGAATTCCTTCAACCACTACGCCTACGGCGCGATCATGGAGTGGATGTACGCCTACATGGCCGGTATCGCCCGCGACCCGGACAGCCCCGGCTTCAAGCACTTCGTCCTGCAACCCCACGTCGATCCCACCGGCAGGATCACGCATGTGTCGGGCTCGTACGAGTCGCCGTACGGCGAGATCCGGAGCGCGTGGGCGGTCGGTGACGGAGGCCGGACCCTCGTGTACGAGGCGGTCGTGCCCGCGAACAGTGATGCGACGCTGCGAATTCCGGCCGTCTCCGGCGATGCCGTCCGCGAGGGGCGGACTCCGCTGGGCCGAGTGGGCGGAGTACGTCTCCTCGGCCACAAGGACGGCGTGGCCTCGTACGGGTTGCCCTCCGGCCACTACCACCTGACCGCCCGGCTCCGCTGACAGGCAGACGTCGGCCCCGAGAAGGCAAGGCCGTCCAGCGGCTGGAGGCCCAATCACCCGTTTCGGGCTTTCGACCGGGGCCGGGCGGTGTCAGTCGTGGATAAACCCTTGTGGGCACACGTGGGCGCAGGTGGGCAGCGGTTGGCCTGGCGGTGAGCACGAGCCGGGCGACAAACTCCAACCCGTGGCTCAGGCCACGGACTGTTCGTACAGTTCCGGGACCAACCCGTCCGCCACGCTCATCGCGGCGGAACCGGACACCGTCGTTCCGTGCCACCACTCGGCGGACAGTCCGTTCGTCGGCCCTGAGCCACTTCTCACGCTCACGCAGTGGTACAGCCCTCACGGGGCCGTACCACATGCCGTACCACATTACGGGGAGACGCCAGTGACACCAGCCACCATCACTCTTGCCGCGGACGCGCCGACGCTGTCTGCGGCCAACACCGGGTTCATGCTTCTGGCATCGGCGTTGGTGCTGCTCATGACGCCGGGTCTGGCCTTCTTCTACGGAGGCATGGTCAGGGCCAAGAGCACCCTCAATATGCTGATGATGAGTTTCATCAGCATGGGCGTCATCACGGTCCTGTGGGTGCTGTTCGGCTTCTCCATGGCCTTCGGAACCGACCATGGCGGCCTCCTGGGCTGGGAGGGCGACTTCCTGGGTCTCAGTGGTGCCGGCAAGACCGAGCTGTGGCCGGGCTACACGATCCCGATCTACGTCTTCGCCGTCTTCCAGCTGATGTTCGCGATCATCACGCCCGCCCTGATCAGCGGTGCGCTCGCGGACCGGGTGAAGTTCCCGGCGTGGTCGCTGTTCATCGGTCTGTGGGCCATCGTGGTCTACTTCCCGGTCGCGCACTGGGTGTGGGGCACCGGTGGCTGGGCCTTCGACCTGGGCGTCATCGACTTCGCCGGTGGTACCGCGGTCCACATCAACGCGGGTGCCGCGGCACTCGGCGTGATCCTGGTCATCGGCAAGCGCGTCGGATTCCAGCAGGGCCTGATGCGTCCGCACAGCCTGCCGCTGGTCATGCTCGGCGCCGGTCTGCTGTGGTTCGGCTGGTTCGGATTCAACGCCGGCTCCTGGCTGGGCAACGATGACGGCGTGGGCGCGCTGATGTTCATCAACACGCAGATAGCCGCCGCCACCGCGATGCTCGCCTGGCTGCTGTACGAGAGGATCCGCCATGGCGCGTTCACCACGCTGGGTGCCGCCTCCGGTGCCGTCGCCGGTCTGGTCGCGATCACCCCGTCCGGTGGTGCGGTCTCTCCGCTCGGCGCGATCGCCGTCGGCGCCATCGCCGGTGTGCTCTGCGCCATGGCCGTGGGCCTGAAGTACAAGTTCGGTTACGACGACTCGCTCGACGTGGTGGGCGTGCACCTGGGCGGTGGTGTGGTGGGCTCCCTGCTGATCGGTCTGTTCGCCACCGGTGGCGGCCAGTCGGACGTGGCGGGTCTGTTCTACGGTGGTGGCCTGGACCAGTTCTGGAAGCAGTGCGCCGGTGTCTTCGCGGTCCTCGCCTACTCCCTGATCGCTTCCGCGGTCCTTGCCTTCCTGATCGACAAGACGATCGGGATGCGGGTCAGCGAGGATGATGAGATCGCCGGTGTCGACCAGGTCGAACACGCCGAGACCGCATACGACTTCAGTGACGTGAGTGCCGCCGGCCCGTCCCGTACGGCCGCCCCAACGCGGGGGCCGACCGCGACGGCGATCGCAGCCGACACAGGAATGGTCACCGCCGGACGCGCGCCGGACTCCGCGACCGGCACCATCCTTGGCGACCCGTGGTCGCGGGGAGACGGGGCCTGACGGATTTCACAGCCTTCCAGAAGAACCCTGGGAAGACGTCGGCAGCTTCGTCGTGGAACTGGTCAGCCCTTACGCCTTCCATGTGAACCACCTCCTTCAGCCCTCTGAGCGCGCCCCGGTCACCGCAACGGTCTCCCGGCCGGCGGGGCCGGGCCAACTACCGCGAGCCCGTGGCTTCGCCGCGGCCGCACGTCAGCGGTGACGGTGCACACGACCTCGTGTGCACTGCCACCCTTCACATCGCACGCACTGAAATGATGGGAAAGTCATGACCTTCAAGGCTGAGTACATCTGGATCGACGGCACCGAGCCGACGGCCAGGCTTCGTTCGAAGACGAAGATTATGGCCGACGACGCCAAGGGTGCCGAGCTGCCGATCTGGGGCTTCGACGGGTCCTCCACGAACCAGGCCGAGGGTCACGCCTCCGACCGCGTGCTCAAGCCGGTCGCCT
>NZ_JBQQCG010000170.1:0-7659 GCF_052245575.1 Streptomyces sp. 2A115
GGTGCACGCCGCCGACATCACCCGGACCAGTTCCGTCGACGACACCGGCGTGCACGACCTCGCCGACGTGTTCGCCGCCAAGGTGCACACAGCGGTATGGCTGGACGAGCTGTTCGAGGACACGCCGCTCGACGCGTTCGTCGTCTTCTCCTCGATCGCGGGCGTGTGGGGCGGCGGCGGCCAGGGCCCCTCCGGAGCGGCGAACGCCGTCCTCGACGCCCTGGTCGAACGGCGCCGCGCCCGGGGCCTGCGGGCCACGTCGATTGCCTGGGGAGCCCTCGACCAGATCGGTGGGGGCATGGACGAGGCCGCCCTCGCCCAACTCCGCCGCCGCGGTGTCCTTCCCATGGCCCCCCAGCTGGCGGTCACCGCGATGGTGCAGGCGGTACAGGGCAACGAGAAGTTCGTGACGGTCGCCGACATGGACTGGGGCGCCTTCATCCCCGCGTTCACCTCGGTGCGTACCAGCCCCCTGTTCGCCGACCTGCCCGAGGCGAGGACGGCACTTCAAGCATCGCAGGGCGACAGTGAGAACAGCGACACCGCCTCCTCCCTCGCGGACTCCCTACGAGCGGTCTCGGACACAGAGCAACACCGCGTCCTGCTCCGGCTGGTCCGCGGGCACGCCTCGACGGTCCTCGGCCACAGCGGCGCGGAGGGCATCGGCCCGCGCCAGGCGTTCCAGGAAGTCGGCTTCGACTCGCTGGCCGCCGTCAACCTGCGCAACAGTCTGCACGCGGCCACCGGACTGCGCCTGCCCGCGACGCTGATCTTCGACTACCCCACCCCGGAGGCGCTGGTCGGCTATCTGCGCTCCGAACTTCTCCGTGCGGACGACGACGGCCCGGAAGGGCGGGAGGACGACCTCAGGCGGGTTCTGGCGTCCGTGCCGTTCGCCCGTTTCCAGGCGGCCGGTGTCCTGGACACCCTCCTGGGCCTCGCGGATACCGAGGCCGATGCGAATGCCGGTACCCAGGCCGATCCCCATACCGACGACGACGCCGGCGCATCGGTCGGCGACGCATCGGCGACCCCCGACGACATGGAACTGATCGACGCCATGGACATCGCCGGTCTGGTGCAACGGGCTTTGGGCAAGACGAGCTGACCACCGATGGTGAACGAATCGTGGAGGATGGTTATGTCGGCGCCAGACGAGCAGATCGTTCAGGCACTGCGTGCCTCGCTGAAGGAGAACGCCCGGCTTCAGCAGGAGAACAGCACACTCGTCGCAGCAGCCGCGGAGCCCATCGCGATCGTCTCCATGGCATGCCGGTACGCCGGCGGAATCCGCGGTCCGGAGGATCTGTGGCGGGTGGTATCCGAGGGCACCGACGTCTACACCGCCTTCCCCGAGGACCGCGGCTGGGATGTTGAGGGCCTCTACCACCCGGACCCCGACAACCCCGGTACGACGTATGTACGGGAGGGTGCCTTCCTGCACGACGCGGCGCAGTTCGACGCCGGCTTCTTCGGCATCTCGCCGCGTGAGGCCCTGGCCATGGACCCTCAGCAGCGACAACTGCTCGAGGTGTCCTGGGAGACCTTCGAGCGGGCCGGTATCGACCCTCATTCGGTGCGAGGCGGCGACGTCGGGGTCTTCGCCGGAATCGTGCACCAGGACTATGCGCCCGACCTCAGCGGATTCGAGGGATTCCTGAGTCTGGAGCGAGCCCTGGGCACCGCGGGCGGTGTCGCGTCCGGGCGGGTCGCCTACACCCTGGGACTCGAGGGCCCGGCCGTGACGGTCGACACCATGTGCTCCTCCTCGCTGGTGGCGATGCACCTCGCCGCGCAGGCGCTGCGCCGGGGCGAGTGCTCGATGGCGCTTGCGGGCGGTTCGACGGTGATGGCGACACCGGGCGGGTTCGTCGGCTTCGCGCGTCAGCGAGCACTCGCCTTCGACGGGCGCTGCAAGTCCTACGCCGCATGCGCCGACGGATCGGGCTGGGCCGAGGGCGTGGGTGTGGTGCTGTTGGAGCGGTTGTCGGTGGCTCGGGAGCGCGGGCACCAGGTGCTGGCCGTGATACGTGGCAGTGCGGTGAACCAGGACGGCGCCTCGAACGGGTTGACGGCGCCGAACGGTCCGGCGCAGCAGCGGGTGATCCGCAAGGCGCTGGCCGGCGCCGGCCTCTCCGCGTCCGAGGTGGACGCGGTGGAGGGCCACGGTACGGGCACCGTGCTGGGCGATCCGATCGAGACGCAGGCGCTGCTGGCCACGTACGGACAGGGCAGGGAGCCGGAACAGCCGCTGTGGCTCGGCTCGGTCAAGTCCGTCATCGGGCACACTCAGGCGGCGTCCGGCGTGGCGGGCGTGATCAAGATGGTGCAGGCGCTGCGGCACGGTGTGCTGCCGGCGACCCTGCATGTGGACGCGCCTTCGCCTCAGGTGGACTGGTCGGCGGGTGCGGTGGAGTTGCTGACCGAGTCCCGGGAATGGCCGCGCAACGGCCGTCCACGCAGGGCCGGGGTCTCCGCCTTCGGGGCCAGTGGGACGAACGCGCATCTGATCCTGGAGGAAGCGCCCGCCCTCGATCTCGAAGCGGTGCGGCAGCCGCCGGTGTCTGCGGGTGTGGTGCCGTTGCTGGTGTCGGCGGGGACCACGGATTCCTTGACGGCTCAGGCGGGGCGGCTGGCGACCTATGTGGAGTCCGGTGCCGATGGGGTGTCGTTGGCGGGTGTGGCGAACGCGTTGGTGTCGGGCCGTGCGCTGTTGGGTGAGCGTGCGGTGGTGATTGCGGGCTCGGGTGAGGAGGCGCTGGCTGGGCTGCGGGCGCTGGCGCGGGGTGAGAACGCGTCCGGCGTGGTGGCCGGTTCGGGTGTGCCGGGGAAAGTGGTGTGGGTGTTTCCGGGGCAGGGTTCGCAGTGGGTGGGGATGGGCCGGGAGTTGCTGGATTCCTCGCCGGTGTTTGCCGCGCGGATCGCGGAGTGTGCTGCTGCGTTGGAGCGGTGGGTCGACTGGTCGTTGGTTGATGTGCTCCGGGGTGATGTGGAACCCGCATTCCTGGAGCGGGTGGATGTGGTGCAGCCCGCCAGCTTCGCGGTGATGGTGGGCTTGGCGGCGGTGTGGGCGTCGGTGGGTGTGGTGCCGGATGCGGTGGTGGGTCATTCGCAGGGTGAGATTGCGGCTGCGTGTGTGGCGGGTGCGTTGTCGTTGGAGGACGCCGTTCGGGTCGTGGCCCTGCGCAGTCAGGCGATTGCGACGCAGTTGGCGGGGCGCGGCGGCATGGCGTCGGTTGCGCTGAGCGAGGCGGAGGCGACCGCACGGTTGACACCGTGGGCGGACCGGGTGGAGGTGGCTGCGGTCAACGGCCCGTCGTCGGTGGTGATCGCCGGTGACGTCCTGGCCCTCGACGAGGTGCTGGAGGCGCTGTCCGACCAGGGTGTCCGGGTGCGGCGGGTGGCGGTGGATTACGCGTCGCACACCCGGCATGTGGAGGACATCCGGGACACGTTGGCCGAGGTGCTGGCGGGGATCGCGGCGCAGGTGCCGGTGCTGCCGTTCTACTCGACCGTGACCGGGGGTTGGCTGGAGGACGCCGGTGTTCTGGACGGCGGCTATTGGTACCGGAACCTGCGTGGTCAGGTGCGCTTCGGTCCTGCGGTTGCCGACCTGCTTGGGCAGGGGCACGGCGTGTTCGTGGAGGTCAGTGCGCATCCCGTCCTTCTTCAGCCGATCGCCGAGATCGTCGACGTGGCGCAGGCTGATGTGGTGGTGACGGGCTCGCTGCGGCGGGACGACGGTGGTCTGCGGCGGCTGCTGGCGTCGATGGCCGAACTGTTCGTCCAGGGTGTGGCCGTGGACTGGACGGGTGTACTCCCCGCCGGATCCCAGCTCGCTCCGGTCGACCTGCCGACGTACGCCTTCGACCACCAGCACTACTGGCTCCAGATGGCCGGTTCGGCGACGGACGCGGAGTCGTTGGGCCTGGCCGGGTCCGATCATCCGCTGCTGGGCGCGTCGGTGCAGTTGCCGCAGTCCGACGGGCTGGTCTTCACCTCACGGCTGTCGTTGCGCTCGCATCCCTGGCTGGCCGATCACGCGATCGGTGGGGTGGCACTCATCCCCGGTACGGTGTACGTCGATCTCGCGGTGCGGGCCGGCGACGAGTTCGGTTACGGCGTCCTCGAAGAGCTGGTGATCGAGGCGCCGTTGGTGCTGCCCGAGCGCGGCGGGGTACGGCTCCAGGTCGCGGTGGGCGGACCGGGCGAGACCGGTTCGCGCACGGTGGACGTGTACTCCCTGCGCGAGGACGCCACCGACGAGGGTGGCGCGGACGTGTGGACGCGGCACGCCACCGGACTGCTGTCCGCCTCACCGGTGGCTCACGGGACAGAACCGGCGTTCGACTTCGCCGCCTGGCCGCCGACGGGTGCGCAGCCGGTCGAGGTCGGGGACTTCTACGCCGATCTGGTCGAGCGCGGCTACGCGTACGGTCCGGCGTTCCAGGGCCTGCGGGCGGTGTGGCGGCGTGGTGAGGAGGTCTTCGCCGAGGCCGCCCTGCCGGAGGAACAGCGGGCGGAAGCAGGCAAGTTCGGCATCCACCCGGCGCTGCTGGACGCCGCTCTCCACACGAACGCCTTCGCCCATCCGGACGACGACCGCCAGGTGCTGCCGTTCGCGTGGAACGGGCTTCTGCTGCATGCCGTGGGTGCTTCGGCGTTGCGGGTGCGGGTCGCTCCGTGCGGTCAGGATGCGCTGTCGTTCCAGGCTGCCGACGAGGCGGGTGGCCTGGTCGTGACCATGGACTCGCTGGTGTCGCTGCCCGTGTCCACCGACCAGTTGGGCGGTGCGGCGGCGGACACGGCGTTCGCTGACTCGTTGTTCGGGGTGGAGTGGACCGAGCTGCCTGCGGGCCAGGGGGCGGAGACGTCGCCGTCGTGGGTGGCGGTGGCCACGGCTGACGAGGTGACGGGGCTGGCCGGGAGCGCGGGCGTGCCGCGGGTGGTGCTCCTGGAAGCCGTCGGCGGTGACGAGGCGGACGCGGTGTTGGCGTTGTCGTCCCGGGTGTTGGGGGTGGTGCAGGCGTGGCTGGCCGCCGGTGTGGAGCTGGAGGAGTCGCGGCTGGTGGTCCTGACCCGGGGTGCGGTACCGGCCGGTGGTGAAGGGGTCGTGAGTGACCCGGCGGGCGCGGCGGTGTGGGGTCTGGTTCGTGCGGCGCAGGCGGAGCACCCCGATCGGTTCGTGCTGTTGGACATGGACCCTGCTGCCGACGGTGGTGTGGAGCCGGTGTTGGGTTCGGTACTGGCCGGTGGGGAGCCGCAGGTCGCCGTGCGTGGAGTGGTTCTCTCCGCCCCTCGGCTTGTCCGGGCCGGTGGTGCGGTCCCGGATGCTCTCGATGTTCCAGCCGTGTTCGGAGCCGAAGGGACCGTCCTGGTCACCGGTGGAACCGGTGCGTTGGGCGCTCTGGTCGCGCGGCATCTGGTCGCCCGGCACGGGGTGCGGCATCTCCTGCTGGCCAGCCGACGGGGTCCGGATGCCGAAGGTATGGGTGAGCTGATCGCCGAGCTCGCCGAGCAGGGGGCGTTGGTCTCCGTCGCGGCCTGTGACGTGTCCGACCGTGACCAGATACAGGCCCTGGTGGCGTCGGTGCCGGACGAGCACCGCCTGACCGGTGTGGTGCATCTGGCCGGTGTGCTGGACGACGGCGTGATCGGGGCGTTGACCCCGGAGCGGCTGGCCGGGGTGTTCGCGCCGAAGGTGGACGCGGTGCGGCACCTGGACGAGCTGACTCGTGGCTTGGACCTCGACGCGTTCATCGTCTTCTCGTCCGCGGCCGCGCTCATGGGCTCGGCCGGTCAGGGCAATTACGCGGCGGCGAATGCCTTCCTGGACGGGTTGATGGCCCACCGTCGGGCGGCGGGCCTGCCCGGGCTGTCACTGGCCTGGGGCCTGTGGGAGCAGACGGCCGGCATGACCGCTCACCTCAGCGCCGTCGACCAGGCACGTATGAGCCGTGGTGGGGTGCTGGCGATGACGCCGGTCGAGGGCCTGGCCATCTTCGACATCGGCCTGCACACGGGCCGAGCGTTGCTCGTTCCGATCAAGCTGGACCTGCCGACGCTGCGAACCCAGGCCGCAGCGGGCGGGGGAGTCCCGCATCTGTTGCGCGGCCTGGTACGCGCGGGTCGACGCGTGGCGCGGGCGGCCGCCGGGGACAGCGGCGGACTGGTCCGCCGGCTCGCCGGGCTCCCTCCGGCCGAGCGGGAGAGCGTCCTGCTGACCATCGTCCAGACCGAGGCAGGCGGCGTCCTGGGCTTCAGGCGCCCCGAACTGACCCAGGGCACACGGCGGTTCAGTGACATCGGGTTCGACTCCCTGACCGCGGTCGAGTTGCGGAACCGACTGAGCGCGGCGACCGGCGTGAAGCTGCCCGCCACGCTGATCTTCGACTATCCGACTCCCTTGGCGCTGGCCCGCTATCTGCGCGACGAGCTCGGTGACACGGTGGCCGGCACTCCCTCGGTGGCTCCGGCGGTTGCCGCGGATCCCGACGAACCGATCGCGATCGTCGGGATGGCGTGCCGGCTGCCCGGCGGCGTGGCGGATCCCGAGGACCTGTGGCGGTTGGTCTACGAGGGCCGTGAGGGCATGTCGTCCTTCCCCGGCGACCGGGGCTGGGATCTGGAGGGCCTGTTCGACCCGGACCCCGACAGCGCGGGCACTTCGTACACCAGTCAGGGTGGCTTCCTGCGCGGGGCTGGGCTCTTCGATGCGGGGTTCTTCGGGATTTCGCCGCGTGAGGCGTTGGCGATGGATCCGCAGCAGCGGTTGCTGCTGGAGACCTCCTGGGAGGCGTTGGAACGGGCGGGCGTCGACCCGCTCTCCGCCAGGGGCAGCGACATCGGAGTCTTCTCAGGCGTCTCCATCCACGACTATCTCGAGTCCCTCAGCAACATGCCCGCGGAACTCGAAGGCTTCGTCACGACCGCCACGGCGGGGAGTGTGGCGTCGGGCCGGGTGTCGTACGCCTTCGGTTTCGAGGGTCCGGCGGTCACCGTGGACACGGCGTGTTCGTCTTCCCTGGTGGCGATGCATCTGGCCGCGCAGGCGCTGCGGCAGGGTGAGTGCTCGATGGCGCTGGCCGGCGGTGTCGCCGTGATGGGATCGCCGATCGGCGTCCTCGGCATGTCGCGGCAGCGGGGCCTGGCCGCTGACGGGCGGTGCAAGGCGTACGCGGACGGCGCGGATGGCACGGTGCTGGCCGAGGGTGTGGGTGTGGTGGTGCTGGAGCGGTTGTCGGTGGCGCGGGAGCGTGGGCACCGGGTGCTGGCGGTGCTGCGGGGCAGCGCCGTGAACCAGGACGGTGCCTCGAATGGTCTGACGGCGCCGAACGGGCCGTCGCAGCAGCGGGTGATCCGCAAGGCGCTGGCCGGCGCCGGGCTTTCCCCCTCTGAGGTGGATGTGGTCGAGGGTCATGGCACGGGGACGGTGTTGGGTGATCCGATCGAGGCGCAGGCCTTGTTGGCCACCTACGGGCGGGACCGGGACCCGGAGCGCCCGTTGTGGCTGGGGTCGTTGAAGTCGAATGTCGGTCATACGCAGGCGGCTGCGGGTGTGGCGGGCGTGATCAAGATGGTGCAGGCGCTGCGGCATGGGGTTATGCCGCCGACCCTGCATGTGCAGGAGCCCACGACGCAGGTGGACTGGTCCGTGGG
>NZ_JBQQCG010000171.1:0-7170 GCF_052245575.1 Streptomyces sp. 2A115
TCGTCAAGATGCGGGAACAGCGTCGCAAACTTCGCGGCCAGGGCCGCCTCGATCCCCTCCGAACTCCCCATACCATGGCAACGAGCCTCGGAGCCGGAAGCGACGGCTTGTTTCCCGGCAAGCCCTTTAACTACCCGGCCTTGGGGAAACTTCAGAAGCGGTACTCCCCCGAGGCCACCCCCATCCAGCTGTCGCTGGCATAACCCGCGCCCGGGTACGCGTAGTCGCGCGACTGCTCGGACACAGCGCCTTCGATCGAGCCGACCTTGGCGCCGTCGAGGTAGAGCGTCTGTCCGGTCGCAGAGGCGGTGAGCACCGCGTGGTGCCAGGTGCTGTCGGTGACGGCCGCGGCGGAGGTGATCGGGCCGCTCGCGCCGGTGACGCCGATCCGGCGGAACTCGCCGCGCAGCTTGCCTGCCGCGTCGATGTTCAGCACCGGGCGCCAGGAGGTCGGCTTGTCTCCGAGCTCGGCGTCCTGGAGCCCCACGAGGACGCCCGAGGCCGTGGCGGTCTTGAACCAGAGCTCGATGGTCGGATACGCCGTCGCCTTCAGGGTGTCCGAGGGCAGTTCGACCACGGAGTCGGTGCGCCGCACCCACACCTCAGCCCGGACGCCCCTACCCGCGCCGCCCGAAGGAGCGTCACGGGCACCCTCAGACACACCGCGCGGCGTTTCGCTCGGGGCGGTCACCGGGAACCACCCCTACGAGGGCGCCGACGTATCCGCGGCACCGCGACCGTGCCGGAAAGCACCAGCTCACGCCCGGTACGGGACCGTACAGATGCTGTCGGTGCCCCACCGGGGGCACCAGATCATATTCCGTGTTTTCGCAGGTCAGGGCCAGCATTGGCCCTGCCTGCGGGACTACCTCTGGTGCACAGAAAGTCAGCAAACGAGGAAGATCACCTCTCGTCTGCGGCATGCCCGGAAGTGGCATTGCCGCAGGTGAGGGGCGTGCCGCAGCGGTTTAGGGACCTGCTTGGCGGCATGCGCAGGTTCGAACCATACGGGGGGTGTCGGCAGCGAGCACTTCCGTCACGTTCTGCCATACGAGCTGTTCAGGGAGCACACTCCCTGACGACTTCATGCGCGACGCCTCCGGTCGCGACCGCGCCTTATGCCCCGCCGCTCCCTCGGTCCGCCAGCCAGGCCAGCACCCTCACCATCGCCTGGAGCAGCCGCTTTTGCAGCGCTGCGGCATCCGCACCGTCTGCGACGGCGACTTCGCAGCGGACGGCGCGAGCCTCACCCTTCGGGATCTGGTGTGGTGCGTCGTTCGTGATGGCGAAGGGGAGGACGATCCCGCACACGGCATCGCGGGTGTGGCCGTCGTAGCGAACCTTCAGACGCAGGGCGTCGAAGAGCGGCCGGGACACCTCGTCCGGCAGACGCGCCAATTGGGCTGCTGTCACCGGAACCTGGCTGAGTGGTACGCGCGCAGCAGTGAGCCTTCCGGATCGCGTCCAGTGCCTGCGGCCCCACAGCGGCCAGCGTGTCGATCAGCCGAGACACCGTCGTATCGGAGGCCACCAGCCCGAGCACGGTCTGCTGTGCGCGAAGCATCCCTGTATCGGCCCGGCAGTCACAGCCGAGCGCACCCTTCACCTGGAAAGTGCCTCCAACCACTGCGGGAACAAGGACATCAGCAACCCCTGTTCTCGCCGGTCCGAGGCACTTTCTCTGCGTCGGGGGCAAGGTGAAAGATCACCCCACATGAAAGCACGAAATCATTTGTAGACGTTAAATTCTGCGACCGACCACCAGCTACGCGCAACATTTCCGGTATTGACGACCTTGATGTAGCGAGCTGTCTGTTTCGGGAAGGAAATCAGGTGGACTCGTTGGCCGTCCGCTACGGAAGAAACCTTGGTCCAGTCGGTTCCATCCGTGGATACGTATACGTCTGCGCTTCGCGCATAGTCGCTGACACTGCCGCCGACCTCCAACACAATCTTGCTGAAGGTCTGCGCTTGTCCCATGTCCACTTGGATCCAGAGGCCGTCGTACTGCCCTGTTCCGGAGCTGTACCGAGTGTCCGAATTGCCATCCAGCATGTTTCCGGGCGCATCCCACTGGCTTGCGTCCGCAGCCGTTGCGGTCCAACCCGTCCGCGGCAGCGCAGGACCAAGATCTATGACGTCGAACGATGATCCACCTGCGTCTGCTCCGCTGGCTCCCTTCACGGAAACCGTGACCTTCCCCGCTGGAAGCCCCTTCGGAACGTAGGCGCTGATGCTCGTGTCCGACCAGGTGTCTATTTCGGCATAGCTCGATCCGAAATACGCCGTACCCAGCCCCTGTGCATCGCCGAAACCAGAACCGTGAATCGTGAACTTGGAGCGCGGCATGCCTCGTTCCGGCTTCAATTCGCTGAAGGTCGGCGATGGGAAGCTCGACAGCTTCTTGGTGGTGAACATCGCCGAGGTGCCGCTCGGCAGCGTATACGTGTATGAGCCGCCGGTGGATATCTTGAAACTGTTACTGCCGGTGATCCCGTTGAATACTACGGCGACCTGCTCCCCTTCCTTGCTGGTCCAGCTCTTCAGCTGGAGGCCGTTCGATACCGCTGCCGGAGCTGTGATCGAGCCGGCTCCACGCGCAGACCCGTACACCTCGATGTCGCCGATGGACCACCAGAAGCCGGAGGCCGCAGTACTGACGATGCGAATGTACTGTGCCGTTCGGGTCGGCAATGTGACGGCTATCATGCCAATGCCTCCGCTGCCGCTCGCAATCGCGCTGCCCCAATCGGAACCGTCGTTCGAAACGTAGATCTGATACTTGGTGACGTAGTCGAACGAGTTGTTCACGCCGGTGTCGATGACGATTTTATTGAAGCTCGTGGGGCTCCCCAGGTCGATCTGGAACCAGTCGCCGCTCGTCGTCCCGTGCCCGAGACTCCACTTTGTGTTGATGTCGCCGTCGATCGCGTTCGCGGCCACACCCCAATCCGGCTGCGCGGAAGCCGTGGCGGTCCATTTGCTACGGCTCAGTGCCCTTCCTGTCGTCTGGACGGAAGCTCCGATCGGAAGGGAGTACGTGACCAGCTTGTTTCCGGTGCGGATGGAGTTCTGGTAGGGCAGCAGTGCCGGGTCGTACGTGACGGTAACTGGGCCGGATGCCGACTTGAAGGTGAAGTCGTGTGTCGGGTCCGAGACCTTGGTCGCTGCGGGGGCGCGGCCGCTCTGCGCAGGTCCGGAGTACGTGAAGGTGACGGCGTCGCCGGCGTTCAGGGTGTAGTCGAACGAGTGTGTCCCGTCCGCGACGCTGAAGGTTTTCGCTGCGCTTCCCGAGTTGTGCGCGATCAGGACCTTCGATCCGTCCGGGTTCTGGAACGCGACGTTTTCTATGCTGCCTTCCCCGAAGGTGTTCGAGTAGATCCGGTGTGCTCCGGGCGTTACGAACTTGCTGGCGTGGGCGAGGGCGTGGTAGTCCACGTTGTAGGTCACCCGCCCGTCGGCAGGGTCGATCGTGAGCAGGCCCCGAAGCATGGGTATACCGGCCGTGTCGCTGTTGAGCGGGCCCCGATCGGGGTCGAGTGCGATGTTCCACAGCATCACCCCGTTCGCCCAGTTGCGCGTGCCGTTGATGATCCACGTACCCAGTGCTTCACTGAACGCCGTCTGGTAGCTGTCCTGCCAAACGCCTCCGGTGGCTTCCGTGATGAACGTTTCCTTGCTCGGGTAGTCGTTGTGGACCAGCGTCTGGTAGTTCGGGTTGCCGCTGTAGATGTGCCACCCGGTTCCCGCGGTGTACTTGGAGGCTGCGGGGTCGCTGAAGATCGTCTCGGGGTACGAGGGCACGTCCCAGTTGTGGTCCCAAGCCAAGATCTTCGTGGAGATTCCGTTGGCTTCGAACGCCTTGCCGATCTCCTGGATCAACTCCGCTTCCTGGTACGCGGACAGGAACATTCCGGGCCAGGTGGGAGTACCCATGGGTTCGTTCTGCGGGGAAATGTAGGAGATGGGCACGCCGGCTTCGCCACAGGCCTGTATGAACTTGACGAAGTAGGTGGCCAGCGCGGAGGTGTACTCGCTCTTGAGGGTGCCTCCGATCATGGAGTCGGAGGTCTTCATCCAGCCTGGTGGGCTCCACGGGTTGGCCATGATCTTAATGGACGGGTTGAGTGAGAGGGCCTGCCGCAAGGCCGGAATGATGTACGGCACGTCGTGCTGGATGGAGAAGTGGGACAGCGTCGGGTCCGATTGGCCGGCGGGCATGTCGTTGTAGGAGTAGTTCCCGGACGCGTTGAAATCCGTGGCACCCATCGGGGAGCGGAGCAGACTGAGGCCGATTCCCTTCGAGGGATCGAACAGCTTCTTCATCAGCTTGGTCCGCTCGGCGGTGGACAGCTTGTCGATGAGCCAGGCGGAGGAGTCGGTCATGGCCGCGCCGAAGCCTTGGACCTTTTGGTACTTGACGCTGTCGTCGATCTTGATCGTGAGCGGGTTGTCCGTTCTCTTCACCTTGAACAGCACATCGTCCTGGCCGGCGACCCACTTCTCGGCCGATACGTCCGTCAGCCACACACGGACGGAATTGCTGCGTGCGGTCTGCTTCAGTTGCGGGGCGGCGATGGCGTTCCCAGAAACCGAGGTCCAGGCGGCGGCGACACCAACAGCGGTGGCCAGGAACTGGCGTCGTCCGAGACCGTATGAGCTCATGGAAGATCCTCCTTCGGACCTGCTTGGTCAGTACTTGGGAGAGGGGGTGGGACACCTTGCCGAGGTGGGGGATCGACCGGTTGGAGTCGGTTCTACGGCGACGTCGGCTCCGGCTCTGCGGTGCCGGTGCTCGGCTCCTTGATCACGAGCGGGTGCAGCTCCCACGCGTCGACCGCGAAGCCGAGGCGCGTACCCGATGCGCTGCGGGCCTCAAGTCGCCACGGGCATTGCCCTGTGGGGTAGAAGCGCAGGGTGAGGACCTGGCCGGTGGTGGTCAGGAAGATTTCGGCGATGGAGTGGTCGACGACCACGCGCAGCTCGACCGGCTGACCAGAGGGGCAGGGCATCCGGTAGGAGCCGCCGCGGGCCCGGAGGTCCAGTGAGGCGTAGTCACGGTCGACGACCAGTTCGCCCGCGTCGGCATCGAGGCTGATGTCGAGGTACTCGGAGCCGTCCGGGGTGGTGAGCAGCCGCAGACCGGCGTTTCCGGCGGTCTGCTCCAGGCGGGCCGTCAGGTCGAAGGCGCGGCCCACGCTGCCGAGGTCCACCGGCTGCGAGCCGTCGGTCACGCCCTCCGCGTGGACGGCGTGCTCTCCGCGCAGGGCGAGCAGTTCGGTGGCGGGCTGCTGGTGCAATGTGCCGTCGTCGTGGACATGGATCTCGCGGGGCAGGGTGAGGACGCCGGCCCATCCGTCCGCGACGGCCCAGGCTTCGTCGCGGGCTTCCCAGGACCAGCCCCACAGCAGCCACCGGTCGCCCGGTGCCCGCAGCAGGGCGGGTGCGTAGCAGTCGGGGCCGTGGTCGGCAGGTACCGCGGGGCCAGCCTTGAAGTGGCCGTCGTGCTCTTCGCCGATCAGGGCTGCGACGCTCTGCGGACCGGTGGGTTCGGTCCAGGTGCTGAAGAGGAAGGCGCCGGGCCCGTCGGCTGCCGGGAGGTATTGGGGGCATTCCCAGCCCTCGCCGGTGAACAGGTCGGTACCACCGATGGGCTCCGGACGGCGGGCCGCGAAGGGCCCCCGGTAGGTCCAGTTCTCCAGGTCGGGTGAGTCGTAGAGAAGGGCGGCGGCGCAGCCGTCCGCGAGGGCGGCGCCGACCAGCATCCGCCAGCCGTCGCCGTCCTGCCAGACGTACGGGTCGCGGTACATGGTGCAGCCCTCGGGCAGCTCGGGGATGAGTGGTTCACCGCGCGGGCGGAAGCTGTTGCCGCCGTCGTGGGAGACGGCGCAGGTGACCGGCTGGTGCTGGAACGAGCGGTCCTCGCGGTGCGCGGAGTAGAAGGCGACCAGCCGGTCGCCGTCGGAGACGGCGTTGCCGGAGAAGCAGCCGTCGGCGTCCACGCCATCGGGGTTCGGTGACAGGGCGATCGGCAGCGGCTCCCAGGTCAACAGGTCGGGGCTGCGGAAGTGGCCCCAGTGCATGTTCGCGTGGGTCGCGCCGTACGGGTTGTACTGGTAGCACACGTGGTAGTGGCCGTCGTGGAAGACCAGCCCGTTGGGGTCGTTGATCCAGTTGCGGGGCGGCCGCAGGTGCGCCACGGGGCGGTGCGGATCGCGGGGTGTGGTGGACACACGCGTGCCTTTCGGTGTTTCAGATGGAACCCGCCCCGCCGGCCCTCGATTTGGCGGGGCGGCAGGCCTGCGGGGCGGGTGTCTTCGAGCCCGTATGCGGGCTACAGGTCCAGATACGGGGTTCAGGTCCCGATGCGGAATCCCGCGCTCAGCTGCTGCTCCCGCCGTGAGCTGGGGCCGACGCGGAGCATGAACTCACCCGGTTCGACCACTCGGCGGTTGTCCGCGGTGACGAGTGAGCAGTGAGTGGCCTGGATGTGGATGGTGGCGTCCAGGCTTTCGCCGGCAGGGACCTCGACCTGGGTGAAACCCTTCAGCTCCTGCTCGGCCCAGGTGACGCTGGTGGTCAGGTCGCTGACGTATGCCTGGACCGTTTCCAGGGCCGGACGGCTGCCGCTGTTGGTGAGGCGCACCGTGGCGTCGACGGTGCCGTCGGCGGGGACGTCCTGGTCGTGCACGACAAGGTCGGAGTAGGTGACGGTGGTGTAGGTGAGGCCCTCGCCGAACGCGAACAGGGGGTCTTGGGTGAGATCCGCGTAGCGGTTGCCGTGCTGGCCTCGCACCTGGTTGTAGAAGACCGGTTGCTGACCGACGTGGCGTGCGAAGGACAGCGGGAGCCGGCCGCTGGGTTCGATGAGTCCGAGGAGGAGTTCGGCGATGGCGCGGCCACCGCGCATGCCCGGGTTGAACGCCTCGATGAGGGCTGCCGCGTTCAGTGCCGACTCTGGGAGCGTGCTCGGCTTGGACTGGGCGAGTACGACGATCATGGGTGTGCCGGTGGCGGCGACCGCGTCCAGCAAGGCGATCTGGCCTCCTTGGAGGTCGAGCGTGGCCGTCGAGCGCACCTCGCCGGTGAGGGCGATGGTGTCTCCCACGACCACGACGGCGTAGTCGGCGGCCTGCGCGGCGGCGGTGGCCTCTCGAAGCTGTGCCTGGT
>NZ_JBQQCG010000172.1:0-7021 GCF_052245575.1 Streptomyces sp. 2A115
CGCGCCGGACCGACTGGCCCGGCTGCGCTCCCCGATCGGTCTCGACCTCGGTGCGCGCACGCCTGAGGAGACGGCGATCTCCATCACCGCGGAGATCATCGCCCACGCCAACCAGGGCACGGGCCTGTCCCTGACCCTGGGCACGGGCCCGATCCACCGGCCGGGTCACCAGGCAGTCGACGAGCGTCGCACCCTCAAAAGCCCCCTACTGACGCCGTGACCGGGCACGCGCTCCGGGACCGCCCCTCCCGCACAAGGACTGATCTTGACGACCTTCGCCTCCACCTTTGCCGGCGCCGTCCCCGGGCCCGCATTCCAGCGCGGCCGGGACGGCTGCACCTGCCGCTCTGTCAGACCTTCGGGCACGTCGGGTGAGGCGACTGCTCACCCGGCGAACACGCCACGGTTCACGTCAGCGGGACCGTCCATCCGTCCGTCCGGTGATCCGGTCCTTCGCGTCCGGCGAAGACCGGCGCTGCTGCTACATCGACGAGCCCATGCTGTGACGGCTGCCCGGGAGGAGCCCCATTTCCGAACCGGTGGTCCTCACCGTCGACGACGATCCAGCGGTCGGACTTTCTCTGGACTTAAGGCTCGGATGTCGGTTTTCCGGGATCCGGCGGTCGTGGCTGGCTTCGGCGCCCCGGAGGGGCGGAACGTTGCGGCGGAAGTCAGCGGACCACAGCGCCTGGCACCTAAGGGAGAGAGTCTTTCGTGAACGTCATGACCACGGCGAACGCGCCGCAGGACCGGCGGGTGCCCACACTCGTCATGGCCTGCGTCGGCGTGTTCGTCGCCTATCTGCCGGTGAGCACCGTCTCGGCGAGCCTGCCCGCCATTCAGCGGGCGCTGGACACATCGACCTCGCAGCTGTCCTGGGTGAGCGTCGCGTTCGTGCTGCCCATGGCCGCGCTCATCCTCACCGCGGGCGTCTTCGGTGACGTGCACGGCCGCAAGAAGGTCTTCCAGGCGGGCCTGGCCTTCTGCGGTCTGGGTGCCCTGATCGCACTGTGCGCCCAGTCGATCGAGGTCGTCTGGGCCGGGCAGGCCTTCGCCGGTCTGGGCTCGGCCGCGTTGCTGCCCACGTCCCTGGCCCTGATCAGCCACGCCGTCCCCGACCCGCGTGAGCGCGGGAAGTTCATCGGCCTGTGGGCGACCTCCCTGATGGCCTCCCTCGCACTCGGCCCCGTCATCGCGGGCGTGATCCTCGACCACTTCGCGTGGCGCTGGATCTACCTGCTGTCCGTCCCCGCCTCGCTGCTCGCGCTGGCCGTCGCGGCGAAGCTGCTCACCGACTCCCGTGCCCCGGGCACGCGCCGACTGGACTGGCCCGGCCAGGTCACCGCCGCGCCGGCCATCACCGCTCTGGTCTACGGGATCATCGAGGGCGGCGCCGGCTCCTTCACCGACGCCAAGGTGATGCTTGCCCTGTCCACCGCCGTCGTCGCCTCGGTCGCTTTCGTCCTGGTGGAGCGGCGCAGCTCCAGCCCGATGCTGGACCTGACACTGTTCCGCAGCCCCTCCTTCACCGCCACGACACTGATCGCCATGATCAGCTTTCTCGGGCTCATCGGGTCCTTTTTCGCCCTCAGCCTCTACTTCGGCATGGTCCAGCAGCTCAGCACCCTCGAATCGGCCTGGCGGCTGCTGATGGTGTCCGTAGTGCCGCTGGTCCTCGGTGCCCCCATGGGGCGCCTGGTGCACCGGGTGTCTTCTCGGGTGCTGATTCCCGGCGGCCTGCTGGTCGTGGTGGTCGCGCTGCTGTCGCTGACCACGATCGGCGCCAACACCTCGTTCGGTTCACTGGCCTGGCGGCTGGCCCTGCTCGGCCTGGGTATGGCTTTCGTCATCACCCCGATGACCGCCACCGCCGTCAGTTCGGTGCCGTTCCACCAGGCCGGTATGGCCGCTGCCGCCAACAGCGCCTTCCGTCAGGTCGGCGCCGCCCTTGGCCCCGCTGTCCTGGGCGCGCTGCTGTCCTCTCGGGCCGTGGACGCTCTGCCCGGACATCTCACCGCCGCGGGGCTGGGCGGGGCGACGGTCCGGCGGGTCACCGAGGCCGCGGACGCCGGCGGACTGAGCGCGGTCGGCGGGCTCCGCATGGGCGCGGACACCCCGCGTGTCCTCGGCGCCCTGTCACAGGCGTTCGTCGACGGTCTTCAGCTCTGCCTGGTCGTCGCGGCCGCCCTGGCCCTGCTGGCAGCCACGGTGGGATCCGTCCTGCTGCGTCGGCCGCAGCAGTCGGTCCCACCGGACGCGGGCCCGGCTGCCTCCGTCCAAGGACCTCGCACCCCCGGCCGGCCCACCGCCGACATTCAGACGGCAGCCCGGCCGCAGGCAGCCGCCGCCCCTCAGTGAGCGTCGGCCCTGCACCGAGGTGACACCCGACGTACCGGCACGGCTCAGGAGCGGACAGCCACCACGCCGGCACAGGCGCCGTCCATGGAGATGGGCACGGCACCGTTCAGTGGCCTGGGACCGGGCCCTTCCGGTCCCGGGCCACACGGCGCTGTCGTGCAACATGACGTGAACATCACCTGCTCGAAACGGGAGCCATCGATGCAGTCCCCTTCGCCCGACGCGCTTGATCTGAAGCTGCTGCACGCGCTCCAGGTGGACGGGCGGGCGCCGTTCAGCCGTATCGCCGAGATCCTGGGAGTGTCCGACCAGACCGTCGCCCGCCGCTTCCGCAAACTGCGCACCACCGCCGGACTCAGAATCGTCGGCATGACCAACGAGAGCCTGCTGGGCCGCCAGAGCTGGATCGTCCGGCTGCGCTGCACTCCCGACGTGGCCGAACAACTCGCCAACGCGCTGGCCCGGCGCCCCGACACCTCGTACATCGATCTCGTCTCCGGCGGCACCGAAGTGCAGTGTGCCATGAAACCACGCAGCCGACAGGCCCGCGACGAACTGCTCTTCGACCGCCTGCAACGCACGCCTCAGGTCATTTCGGCCAGCGCCCACTGCCTGCTGCACACCTTCTACGGGGGTCACCTCGGGGGGCTTGACAAGACTCAAGCGCTCGAACCCGACCAGGAGGCGGCACTGCGCCTCCCGTACAGCGAGCCGGTAGCCGCCCCCATCGCTCTCGAAGGAGCGGACGAGGCGCTGCTCGCCGTGCTGCGGCGCGACGGCCGGGCAACCTTCAGCGAGCTGCAGACCAGCACCGGCCAGTCAGAGTCCGCTGTCAAACGGCGCCTGGAGGGTCTGCGCTCCACGGGCATCCTCTACTTCGACGTGGAATATGACAGCGAGTCACTCGGACACGGCATCGGCGCGATGCTCTGGCTCACCGTCGCCCCCTCCGCACTCGACGCCGCCGGACGCAAGCTGGCAGAACACCACGAGGTCCGCTTCGCCGCCGCCATCACTGGCCAGGCCAACCTCGTCGCCACCGTCGCCAGCCCGAGCACGGGCGAGCTCTACACATACCTCAGCGAGAAGATCGGCGGCCTCGACGGCGTGCAGGCCATGGAAACCGCCCTGACCCTGCGGCAGGTCAAGCAACTCACCTACGAGCCGATCCGCTGACCGCCGAAGCCTCCGGCTACCAGGCGGCGGAGATCGCACATGGCCCTTGCGTACGGACCGACGGAGCGACCGCGGGTGCGTGCCGCACCGTCGACGGACGCGCTCGTTGTCTCTTCGTCGCGCCGACTCGGGGTACAGGGCAGGCGGCCTGGCGGCCCGCGTTGTTTTCCAGCAGCCCTACGGCCCCTTTCTCATCGGCGACCAACCGGTGCTCATCCGCGTATGCCGTGCAGCGAGGTCCACAACCGGAGCACGGTGCCGACCGTCGTGCGGGCCACCACCGGCATCGAGCTGGAGGGAACACCGCAGGGCCGTCTGGTGGTCAGCCGGTGCCGGGTGGGGCCTTGGGCTGCCGGTGGCGGCCGATGGGAAGACGCTGGTTGGGCACGCGGGCGCAGTGCTGCAGCGAAGGCTCGCGGACGCTGGAGCCAGCCGGGTCCGCGCGGGTGCTGGGGTTCAACGACGGATCCACCGTTACCGCCCAGACTGTGATCCTGGCCACCGGGTTCTCCTACCGGTGGCTCGCGGCGCCCGGTCTGTAGGCGCTGACCGGCAGGGGAGTCTTCTACGGCTCAGCCAGGGACCGCCGATCCATGGACAAGCCGTCCTCTCCCGCCCCTGCGCGGGCGCTCTTACGGTCGAGGCTGCGGGCGCTCACCGGCCCGCCGTACCGAAGGAGCAAGACCCCCATGAAGATGACCGGCAACACGATTCTGATCACCGGCGGAACCTCGGGCATCGGCCTCGGTCTGGCCCTGCGCCTGCACGAGGCCGGCAACAAGGTGGTCGTCGCCGGCCGGCGCAAGGAACTCCTCGACGAGATCACGTCCGGGCACCCGGGCATCGACGGGCTCGTCCTCGATGTCGCGGACCCCGACTCGATCGCCCGGGCCCGTGAGACCGTGGCGGCGAGTCATCCGGGGCTGAACGTCCTGGTCAACAATGCCGGCATCATGCTGCCGGAGAACCTCCTGGACCCGGCCGGACTCCAGGTCGCCGAGGATCACGTCGCGACCAATCTGCTCGGCACGATCCGGATGACGTACGCCTTCCTGCCGCTGCTGGTGGGCAAGGACGACGCGGTCGTCATGAACGTCACCTCCGCGCTGGCGTTCGTCCCGTATCAGAGCACGCCGACCTACAGTGCGACCAAGGCCGCGCTGCACTCCTTCTCCGAGAGCCTGCGCATCCAGCTCGCCGGTGCTGACGCCGGCGTCCAGGTGATCGAGGTGGTCCCGCCAGGCGTGCGCACGACCCTGATGGGCCAGCAGGACAGCGACCAGTCCATGCCGTTGGACGACTTCCTCACCGAGGCCCTCGGCCTGCTGCGCGAGCAGCCCGATGGGAAGGAGCTGGTCGTCGAGCGCGCCAGGTTCATCCGCGACGCGCAGGCCAACGGCTCCTACGACGACGTCCTCGCCATGATCAGCGGCGGCTGACCGACCTGTAATGACCGACGCTGCCACATCGTGGGCGAACGCGAGCTGGACCCGCATCGTGCAGGTCCTGACCGCAGACGCGGAACGGTCAGGAAGCGTCTTCGGCTTCGCCCCGGTCGTCGCACCGGAGGCGACCGGCTCTTTCCTGAGCGCCGAGGGGCACGCGAGCGGCCCGTCTGACACGGCGAACATCGTCGTGTCGGCCGGGCCGGGCGACGAGTCCCGGCGCCGGTCCAAAGCGTTGGGTGTCCTCCACGTGGGACCGTCGCCTCAGGCCGTCTTCCATACCGGCGGCCTGCGGCGCACCGCCGACAGCCGGCGCATTCCCCAGCGGGTCACGCAGGTCGGGTGACCCTCGGGTCGTCTCGCTGCGCGCGCCCTCGGCGTCGGCGGTGCGGGCGGCTTCGTGGGGGTGGGAGAGGAGGGCTCAGCCATGGATCGGTGGTCCCTGGATAGTAGGGCGGGATGCGGCGAGGATGGGCGGCATGGACAAGAAGGAACTGGCGGAATTCCTGCGTCACCGGCGTGAGATGCTGCGCCCCCGCGACGTCGGGCTGGTCGAGGGTCCGCGCAGGCGTACGCAGGGGCTGCGCCGCGAGGAGGTCGCGCAACTCGCCGGCATGTCGACCGACTACTACGCCCGGCTGGAACAGCAGCGTGCTCCGCAGCCCTCCGTCCAGATCACCACATCTCTCGCCCGGGCGCTGCGGCTGACCCTGGACGAACGAGACCATCTCTTCGTCCTCATCGGCCACAACGCCCCGGCCCGCTTCCAGCGCTCCGAACATGTCAGCCCGACGCTGCTGCGGGTCCTGGACCGCCTGGACGACTCCCCGGCCCTGGTGCAGACCGACCTGCTCGACACCCTCGCGATGAACCCCTTGGCCATCGCACTGCTCGGCGACCAGACGCGCCACACCGGTCTGGCCCGCAGCGGCTACTACCGCTGGTTCATGGACCCGGCCGAACGTCTGGTGTATCCCGAGGAGGTCCACGAACACCACGGCCGTTTTCATGCAGCGCGCCTGAGGGCCGCGCTGACAGCCGGCAGCGACACCCCCCGAGCCGCCCGGATTCTCGCCGAACTCCAGGAACACAGCCCCGAGTTCGTCCGCATGTGGGAACTGCAGGAAGTCGCCCAACGCTCCGACGACTGCAAGATCATCCTCCATCCCGAACTCGGCCGCATCGATGTCGACGCCCAGCTCCTGTACACCGAGAACCGCGCCCAGACCCTGGTGGTGCTGACCACCCGCCCCGGCACGGAGAGCCACAGCAAACTCGAACTGCTCTCCGTTATCGGACACCAGCAGCTCACCCCCTGACGTCCTGGTCCGGGGAACGCGTCAAGGCGCGGCGCGGAAGGCCCGGACAAGTGCACCCTGGAGTGGTGCAGGCCGAACCGGATGACGCTGCAGAACCTGCTGCACAATCCTGCCTGGCTGCCTGGCTGCCTGGCTGGCATCTATGCCTACAGGCGTCGCCGGGGCGACCCGCGGCAACCCTGTAGGGGCAGCGGTGATGCATGCGGGCCATGGTCCAGGACGCCGGAAGCCGTCGGGACCGGCAGCGCGGCACCGCGTCCACCCACCTCCGTACGGCTTTTGCCCTGTGCTCTGTGGCCAGACATGTCGGCCGCGTGCGCTGTCCGGGCTCCGTGATCGGGCCGTCCAGCGTGATCAAGGGCCTTACCCGGCAGATCGCCGCTTTCGTCAAGCAGCACGGCCGACTGCCGTCGACGTGTTCGAGGCGGAGAGCACGCCTCGCATCACGCGGATGCTGCCGCTGTCCGCCTGCGACGGGCAGCAGGCCATCCTCGAACGCGCCCACGAGCCGGGCCGGGCACTGCTGCGGCCCCGAGCCCGGTGCCCGCACGGCCTTTGATAATTCGGAGGATGCCTCCGTATCGGCCTGCACCTCACCGGTGTGGGCCGTCGGCGTTCCCCGGGAGGAGCTGGTCCGGCACCCGCGGGGGAGTCCGGCGTATGGGTTCCGTCAAAAGCGTACGGGCCGCCGTATGGGAGGCGTCAACGGCGGCCCCATCGGGT
>NZ_JBQQCG010000173.1:0-6755 GCF_052245575.1 Streptomyces sp. 2A115
CGGCGACCGCGCCCGCGCCGCCCGCGCATACGCCCGCCGCACCCAGAGCACCGCCGACTGAGTTCGGCCACCCCGCCCCGCCGACGGTTCGCGAGAGCCGCACCGGGGCGCGGCTTCGCACACCCTCAAGCCCCGGTATGGACGGCACACCTCGCCCTCCATCCGGCCATTCCCTCACGATCAACGAAGGACCATCGCCTCACACGACGGCCACATTCACCCGGCTGACCACCGGCTACGACAGCCAAGACACCCGGAACACCGACCGCGACGGCCGAGAGAAGCCGTGGCACGTCGCCTCGACCGTCTCCCTCCTGCGCGACGGCGACACGATCGTCGTCGGCCCCAGCATGGTCGAGGACCGCAAGCTCATCCTCGACCCGCTCGCCACCGCCGGAATCAGCCCCGAGCAGGTGACCGACGTGGTCTTCGGCCTGTCTATCTCCTCGAAGGCGATCTCCACGACCTGACCCTGGATCAGACTCTCCGCGCCGGAGACTTCGCTGCCGTGCCCACGGGCATGGAACACGGCCCGTATCGGACAACCGGAGGCCGCGTGATGCTGGAGATCCGCTACCGGCCGTAGCTGCTCAGGCGGGAGACCGGACACGGATGAACCCCAGGTGCCGCGTGACCGTTTCTTTTGAGGGCGTCGGCCATACGCGGGCGCCGGCCCGACAAGAGAGAGGCCTTCATGGACTACACCGGCACGACGGCACTGGTCACGGGAGCCAGCTCGGGCATCGGAACCGAATTCGCCCGGAGGCTGGCAAGCCGGGGCGCGGACGTGGTGCTCGTTGCTCGCAGGGAGGAGAGGATGACCACACTGTCGTCCGAGCTGGCGGAGTTTCATGGCGTCAAGGCAACCGTCATCCCCGCTGATCTGTCCGTGCCGGGCGCCGGTACGAAGTTGGCCCGGCAGATCGAGGACCGGGGCATCACCGTCGGCACTCTGGTCAACAATGCAGGCGCCGGGAGCCATGGTCGGTTCGCGGATGCCGAACTGTCACGCCTGACGGCCGAGATCCAGCTCAACATCGCCTCACTGGTCGAGCTGACGCATCACTTCCTGCCCGGCATGATCAGTGAGGGCACTGGAACAGTCGTCAACGTGGCCAGTGTGACCGCCTGTCTGCCGGTGCCGCGGCTGGCCGTCTACGCGGCGACGAAGACGTTCGTGCTGCATTTCACTGAGGCGCTGTGGTACGAGACGAAGGACACGGGCGTCAACGTTCTGAGCCTTTCGCCCGGACCCACCGAGACGGGCTTTTACGAGGCCTCGGGTGCCCCCGGAGGCGCGAGCTTCCAGACTCCCGCGCAGGTCGTCGACACCGCCTTCCGCGTTCTCGACGGATCCCGCCGCCCGCCCGGCGCGATATCGGGCAGGCAGAACCGCTTCCTCGCCGGCCTGACGGCTTGCCTCACCCGTAAAGCACGGATTCACCTGGCCGCCCGGTTCATAGCCTGAGACGGCGTTCGATGTAGACGAATTGCCGTTTATTTCCTAGTAGGTTCCTCGCCAGGTGGATGTGGTCTCGTCCGTTGTGCGCATGGCGAGGTTGTCGATCGAGGCGAGGTGGATCATGGCTTGGGAGCTGGCGGGCAGGGTCTCGTAGTTGCGGGCGAGACGGCGATGCATCATGATCCATCCGGTTGGGTCGGCCGCGTGGCGAGTGGCCGCCTTTGAGTCAGGATCAGCGCAAGAACGCTTCTTCCAGTCCCCGAAGCAGTCAGCGGAGCAAAGGATCGCGTGGTCGGTACGAGATGACACCGAACCCGATCACCGCGACTGGTGACGTAGACACCTCTGCACAGGAGATCTGCCGGAAGCCTGGCCAAGGCTGATCGCTCCACCCTCGATCGCACGGAGAGTTGGAGAGCTTCCTCGGCCGCTTCCAGTTCCCTGATGCGGTCGGCGACATCTGCGGGGTTCGGCAGGGTGTCCGGATCGGGGCAGTAATGGATGTGCGCGTCGAGGGTTCCCGGACCGGCCATGGTGACCAGCAGCTACAGTCGCTGGGCCGCATCCGTGGTCAGAGGCGGCAGTTGCTCCGGCTGGGCGGGCAGGGGCGGCAGCCACTTGTAGTCGGCTGTGCCGCGCTCGACTGCCTGCACGATCTCGTCGAGCCGACCGCGATATCCCGGCGCGATCTCGCGCACCGCCCGCAGGCGCTCCCGTAGCTTGGCCTGTTCCGCCATGGGCTGGTGTCGCTGGGTCTGCTGGTCCTCGATACGCTGCTGCAGCTGTCGGGATTCGTGGTCGCGCTCAGGTGGGCCAGAGCACCGAGCGACTGTCACAGATCGGTACTGCCGCCCTGCCAATGGTCGCGCTGCCTGCCGAATCTCAAGGCAGGCGACCCCGAACCGACCGTCGACGAGATCTACAGCGGGCGCCAGCGGATCGCTCTGGAGCGGACCAACGCCCTCGAGCAGTTCCCGAAACTGAAGGCACGTATACGCCGCGCCGGCTCGCGCTGAGCCGCGACCGCACGCCAAGCCCGTCGCCCGCGCCCCCGCCGACGGGGCGCGGGCGACGCTCTGTGTAAAGGTCAGCGCCGGCCGACGGATCGGCCGGTCACGATCATCTCGAGTCGACGGTCAGCCTCGTTCGACCACAGCGAGCGGCGACGAGCGTCACCCCAAGGTCGCTGCCGCAGACAGCGGCGTACCACGGTCGTGGTACAGGCAGTGACCGCCGTAGGGCGACGCCAAAGCCGGCCCTCCTGCAAGAACCTTGAGGCCTGGAACAACCCGGAGGTGGCTGGTGATCGAGGTGAACAACCTCAGCAAGCGGTACGGCGACAAGCTCGCGGTCGACGCGCTGAGCTTCAACGTGCGTCCTGGAGTGGTGACGGGCTTTCTCGGGCCCAACGGGGCGGGCAAGTCGACGACGATGCGGATGGTCATGGGTCTTGACCGCCCGTCGTCCGGCACCGTCCGCGTCAACGGCCGCCCCTACGAGGAGCACAGGGCCCCGCTGGAGGAGATCGGGGCGTTGCTGGAGGCGAAGTCGATCCACCCTGGACGCTCGGCGTATCACCACCTGCTCGCGCTGGCGGCGAGCAGCGGCATCGGCAAGCGGCGGGTGCTGGAAGTGATCGACATGGTCGGCCTGACGGAGGTGGCCCACAAGCGGGCGGGCGGCTTCTCTCTGGGCATGGGGCAGCGGCTGGGCATCGCCTCGGCACTGCTCGGCGACCCGCAGATCGTCATGCTGGACGAGCCGGTCAACGGCCTCGACCCCGAAGGCGTGCTGTGGATCCGCAACCTCCTGAAGGACCTCGCGGACCAGGGGCGCACCGTCTTCGTGTCCTCCCACCTGATGACCGAGATGGCGTTGATCGCCGAGGACCTCATCGTGATCGGGCGCGGCCGGCTGCTGTCCGCGGGGCCGCTCGCCGACTTCATCGCCCAGTCCGCCGGCCGGAGCGTACGGGTGCAGTCGCCGCAGGCCGCGTCCCTGCGTGACCTGCTGGTGGGTGACGGCGTCTCGGTCAGCAGCAGCCGGCCAGGCGTGCTGGACGTCCAGGGGCTGGAGGCCGCCGAGATCGGCGAACGCGCCGCGGCCGCCGGGCTGGTGCTCCACGAGTTGTTCGTTCAGGAGGCCTCGCTGGAGGAGGCGTTCATGGAGCTGACCCGCGACTCGGTCGAATACCAAGCCACCACCACCGAGTTCGCCACCGCGGGAAGGACGAACCGATGAGCACCACCGCCCTCGGCACACAGGACGCACAGAAGACGACCGGGACCGCCGGCCGGCATGCGGGCGGTCAACGGGTCACGTTCCCGCGGGTCGTCCACATGGAATGGATCAAACTGCGGTCGCTGCGCTCGACGCTCTACACGCTGGCGATCACCGTGGCCCTGGTCATCGGCTTCGGGCTGCTGTTCAGCAGTGTGGTCGGCTCCGGAGATGGCCCGGGAGAAGACGATTTCGGTGACCCGACCTCGATCAGCCTGGGCGGGGTGATGCTCGCCGCGCTGGCCGTCGCGGTGCTCGGGGTGCTGATGAGCGCCGGCGAATACGCCACCGGATCCATCCGCGCCACGCTGGCCGCGGTCCCCTCACGCCTGCCGGTGTTGTGGGGCAAGGTGACCGTCTTCGCCGTGGTGAGCTTCGTGCTCATGTTCGTCGCGGTCCTGGGGGCCTTCCTGGCGGGTCAGTCGGTCCTGTCATCCCGCGGTCTGGACACCACAGCGCTGTCCGATCCAGGGGTGTTCCGGGCGCTTGTCGGCGCGGCGGTCTACCTCACCGGAGCCGGGCTGATCGGACTGGCGGTCGGCGTCCTGCTGCGCAACACCGCCGGAGCGATCACCCTCGTGGTGGGCGCGCTGTTCGTGGTGCCCGGCCTGGTCCAGCTGCTGCCGAGCAGCTGGAACGACGCCATCGGCCCGTACCTGCCGTCGAATGCGGCGAACGCGGTCATGACGGTGCGGACGGCAAGTGACTCGCTGTCATCCGGGGCCGGGCTCGCGGTGTTCGCCGGCTACATCGTCGTGCTCCTGGCAGGCGCGGCCGTACTGTTCAAGCAACGCGACGCGTGACCCCGGTTGCCGCGGTCACGCCGTCAACACGCTCGTACGCCTTCAGGCGTGAGGACAGTCGGCCGCATCTGTCCGAAACCGAGGATCTGTACTGAGGACCTGCACTAAGGAACGGTGAAGCAGTGATCGGACCGGCGTCGCTGCAACGGGTCACCGGCGCTCACCCGCGCCTGCTGGACGCCGCTCTCGCCACCCTCGTGGGCGGTATCGGCCTGCTGCCCCTGCTGTTCGGACGGTGGCCCGACGGCGTACAGCCGTCGGGCGCCGACGCCGTCGCCGCGGCGGCCGCGTTCCTGCTTCTGCTGGCCCGCCGCCGCGCACCGCTGCCCGTCCTGGCGCTGACAGTGCTCGGGGAGGTGGCCTTCACCGTCCTCGCGTCGTATCCGTCGCGGGTGCTGAAGGTCGCCGCGTTGATCGCGGTCTACACCGTGGCCCGAACGGTCTGCCGGCGGATCGCCTTGATCGCCGTCTCGGCCACGGCCCTCTCCCTGTACGCGGTCATCACCTATGCGACGGATTCGGCCGCCGGCCCGGAGGCCGGTGCCGTGTTCGCCTGGACCGGGATGTTCGCCGCCGTCGGGGCCACCGTACGCACCTGGCACGACTACGCCGCCGCGATGGAGGAGCGAGCGCTGCGGGCGGAGGCGAGCAAGGAGGAAGAGGCCCGCCGCCGGGTCGCCGAAGAGCGGCTGCGCATCGCGCGGGAACTCCATGACGTGATCGCCCACCACATCGCCCTGATCACCATTCAGGCAGGGGTCGCCGGTCACTTCCTGCGAGGCCGGCCGGATCAGGCCGAGGTGGCGCTCGGTCACATCCGCGACGCCGGCCGCACGGTCCTGGACGAACTGGGCCCGCTGCTGCACGTACTGCGCCAGTCCGGCGACGAGACGACGGACGAGACGCAGCCGACCGAACCCGTGCCCGGACTGTCCCGCCTCGGAGGGCTCCTCGAATCGCTGACCGCCGCCGGGCTGAGCGTCCGCCATCGGCAGGCCGGCCACCCGTGCCCCCTGCCGACCGCCATCGACCTGACCGCCTACCGCGTCGTCCAGGAGGGACTGACCAACGCGCACAAGCACGGCACGACCGCCGAGGCGGACCTGCTCGTCGACTACGGGCCCGACGCACTGCGCATCCGGATCACCAACCCCCTGGCCTCCGGCCCGTACCCGGAGTCGGCCGCGCTGGGCACCGGGCACGGGCTGACCGGCATGCGCGAACGAGCCCAGGCGGTCGGCGGCAGTCTCCATGCCGGCGCGGACGCCGACGGTCGTTTTCGTCTCACTGTGCGTCTACCGCTGCCCGCGGCCGGACCACCGACCGACAACCGCACGTCAGACTGGTCGGGCACGGCCCTGCCCGCGACCGCCGCCAAGGGAAGGCAGGGATGAGCATCCGCGTTCTGCTCGCCGACGACCAGGACCTCGTCCGCACCAGCTTCCGCATGCTCATCGAGTCGGAGCCGGACCTGGAGGTCGTCGGCGAGGCGGCGACGGGCGAAGAGGCGGTCGCGCTGGCCCGCAGCACCCGTGCCGACGTCGTACTGATGGACATCCGGATGCCCGACATGGACGGCCTCGCCGCCACGCGCGCCATCTCCGCGGACGAAGACCTCGCGGGCGTACGGGTGCTGATCCTGACCACCTTCGAAGCCGACGAGCACGTCTTCCACGCACTGCGTGCCGGGGCCAGCGGGTTCCTCGGAAAAAGCGTGGAACTCTCCTACCTCCTCGACGCCATCCGGCTCGTCGCCCGCGGAGAGGCGCTGCTGTCACCCAGGGCGACCAGGACACTCATCGCCCACTACCTGGCCTCACCGGACAGGACGAGCACTCCGACCCCCGAGCTGACACCCTTGACCGACCGCGAGCGCCAAGTGCTCCATTTCGTGGCCGCCGGCCTCTCCAACGACGCCATCGCCGAACAGCTCCACATCTCGCCCTCGACCGCCAAGACCCACGTGAACCGCATCATGACCAAGCTCGGCGTCCGCGACCGCGCCCAACTCGTCGTGATCGCCTACCAGAACGGTTACGCCCACCCCGGCGCATGACCGACCGCACACTGCGGGTCTACCATGGGGAGTGTCATGAATTAGGTGGGAACTTCACCAGAAGGGACACCTGATGACGATCCAGAAGGCTCACTCTCTCGAGACGGTGGGCGGCGTGTCGCTTGCCGTCGAGGGGACGGCCGCGGACGGTGCG
>NZ_JBQQCG010000174.1:0-6481 GCF_052245575.1 Streptomyces sp. 2A115
CAGCGGTGACGAGACGGGCGGACGATCTCGCCCCGACGATCATGCCGCCTACCAGCGTGAGGACCTCACCAGCGCATCACACCAGCCCCACTGAACTGCGGAAACGAGCTTGGCGCAGCCTCAGTGGTGCACCGCCTCAGGGTCGCGCCGTTTCACGCGACCGCCATGGTCGGGGTCAGCCCCGTACGACGGGCACAGTAGCCCGGCTCGGTGACTCCTGAAGTCGTGCTCGCGGTGACCCGCACCCACGACGGCATGGAGGCGGTCGACGACCCCGAGGCCGACGGAGACGGCGTACGAACCTCGGTGGCGACAGCAGGGATCTGTGCCACCGACATCCAGTTCGCGGCGTCAGGCGTCGGCGGGTTCCTCTACGGACAGGGGTTCACCGGGTCCGACCAAGACGGCCGGCCATCGTGGAGCCCACGCGCTACGGCGGTCGATGCACCGCATGCCGCAACGGCAACCCGCAGCGGTAGGTGCGCGGGGGCGAGCGAGTCCTGGTCGTCGGGGGCGGACCATCGGCGGACACGACGCTCTCCGGTCATGTGTCCGTTCCGGTGCCCGTCAGTGCCTGGACGCCGACGACCTTCAGCAGCCGCAGCCGCTCGGCGGTCTCGCTGCCCTCCGCCGCGCTGAAGGCCATGATCCGCAGGTCGGTGCCGAGTGCCGCGAGGATGTCGCAGTCGAGGGTGAGCTCGCCGACGCTCGCGTGCCGGACCGTCTTGGTCAGGGGCTCGTGCACACCCACCACGCCGGAATCCCACAGCGCCGCGAAGTCGCTGCTGCGCGTACGGAGCCCATCGATCAGTGCGGCCAGTCCGGTGTCCTTGGGATAGCGGGCCGACGCCGCTCGCAGGTCGGACACGAAGGCCGCGCGGTGACCCGTCTTCCGGCTCACCGCCTGGGGGTATCCGTCAGGCGGCGCGACGAAGGACCACCACACCGCATTCCTCCCGAAGCCGCGTGCCGCGGGCGGGTTGCCGAACAGCGCGGCCCATAACGCGTTCCACGTGATGAGGTTCCAGGCGGCGTCATACACACTCAGCGGTGTGCCGGTCAGCCGATCCAGCAGGCGCTGGACGCCTGCCGGCACATGGTCGGAAACCTGCCCGGCGCTCGGCGCCGCCTGACCGGCGAGCACGAAGAGGTGCTCACGCTCCGCCGTCGCCAGCCGCAACGCCCGGGCCAACGCGGACAGTACCTGGGGGGACGGATTCCTCGACCTGCCCTGTTCGAGCCGCACGATGTAGTCGACGGACAAGCCGGCGAGCTGGGCGAGCTCCTCACGCCGCAGGCCTGGTGCGCGTCGGCCTCCGTCGTCCGGCAGGCCGACCCCGGCCGGTTTCGTGCGATCCCGCCAGGCGTGCAACGCCCTGCCGAGATCCGTGGCTCCGGTCACCTCCCCAGTATCGCCGATCGGCCGCGTCCGGTCGTGGTACTGCGGGTCCACCGGATGCGGCGGGTACTGGTCGATGCCCCGCGGATCCGTGGACGGTGGACGTACCGGCCGACGGCTGGTGGCCGGCGGGGATCCACCCGCCGGCAGGCACCTTGAGGAGAATATTCATGGAATACCGCAACCTCGGGCGGACCGGGATCAAGGTCAGCCCCTACGGACTCGGCACGTTGATGTTCGCCAGTCAGATGGGCAACGACCCGGACGAGTCGGTCCGGATCATCCACAAGGCGATCGACGCCGGGATCAACCTCATCGACACCGCCGACCGCTACGCCGACTCCGAGGACATCGTCGGACGGGCCCTGAAGGGCCGCCGCGACGCCGTGGTCCTGGCCACCAAGGTCGGCATGCCCATGGGCGAGGGCCCCAACCAGCAGGGCGCCTCCCGCCGCTGGATCACCACCGCCGTCGAGAACTCCCTGCGTCGGCTCGGCACCGACCACATCGACGTCTACCAGCTCCAACGGCCCGACCCGGACACCGACCTGGAGGAGACCCTGTCCGTCCTGACCGACCTCGTCAGGGCCGGCAAGGTGCGCGCCATCGGTTCGTCGACCACGCCCGCCTCGATGATCGTCCAGGCCCAGTGGGTCGCCGAACGCGCCGGGCTGCAGCGCTTCCGCACCGAGCAGCCGCCGTACTCGATCCTGAACCGGGGCATCGAGCGGGAGATCCTGCCGATCGCGCAGGAGTACGGCATGGGCGTCATGGTGTGGGGCCCGTTCGGCCAGGGCCTGCTGACCGGCCGGGTGCGCAAGGGCGGTGACAACGACCTCAAACGCGTCCAGTTCTCTCGCCACCTGTCCGACGAGCACCGCATCGACGTCGTCGAACAGCTCGTCCCGCTCGCAAAGGAGGCCGGCCTACCCATGACCCACCTGGCCATGGCGTTCACCATCGCCCACCCGGGCGTCACCGCCGCGCTCCTCGGCCCGCGCACCATGGAACACCTCGACGACCTGCTGGCCGGGGCCAACGTCGAGCTGTCCGACGACGTCCTCGACCGGATCGACGAGATCGTCCCGCTGGGCACCGACGTCACCGCGCTCGACCAGGAATACCGGCCCCCGGCCTTCCTCGAGACCGCTCTCCGCCGTCGTCCCTCCGGGCTCCGGTCGGCGGCCTGAGACCCGGGGACCCGGCGGCGGTGTGCCCGGGATGTGGTCCGGTCCTGGCACACCTCGCCGGCGGCAACGCCGTCTCGCGCACCACCGTGGACCGGTGGTTGAAGGAGGCGATCGAGTTGCTGGCCGCCCGCGCACCCCGGCCGGAGCGGGTGCTGGCGAAAATCGCTGCCCGGGAGGGTGGCAGCGTCGTCCTTCTCGACGGCCCGCTGATACCCACCCAGCGCCGCACCGGCCTGCCCCTGCGCCGCCGCTGGTCCGCGAAGCACAAACGGCACGGGCTGCTGGTCATCGCCTGACCGATGTCAAGGGACAGCTGCTGTGGGCCTCCACCGCCCGCCCCGTGGAACGGGCGGTATGCGAGCGGGCGTTCGCGCACCTGAAGAAACCCACCACCTCCTCTTGACACGCTGGCGACGTGAGGTGTCTGGCGCGTGCTGACCAAACTCCGCCTCGACGTGAAGTGGCCCACCCGGCTCGTTCGCGCGCTGCTGGTGCTCAACCAGCACGAGATCAGCTGCTGACCGACGATCTTCACGCCAGACAGGCCCCTAGGGCCTGTGTGACGTCGTGATCAATCAGTCGCCTTCAGCAGGTCGTTGATCCAGATCATGGAGGCGCGGAGGTGGAGGCCGGCGAGGTAGCTCTCGGGTGTTTTGTCGTATCGAGTCGCGATGCCCCGCCAGGCCTTCAGCTTGTTGATCAGTCGCTCGACGGTGTTGCGTTCCTTGTAGAGATCGGCGTCGTGGCGTGTGGGCCGGCCGCCGCGACTGCCCTTCTTCTTCCGGTTGGCGGCCTGGTCCTTCTTCTCCGGGATGACTGCCTTGATGTTGCGTCTGCGCAGGTAAGAGCGGTTGGCGCGGGATGAGTAGGCCTAATGGGACGCGAAGGGCAGCATGCGCCCTGTGTTCCCCGCCATTCGTGGCAAGGGTCGAGGGGCGCGAGCTGAACTTCATGGCGCGGGCCGAGCCTTTGAGTATGCCCGGATCGCAGAGTCCTTTGACAAGACGAGGTCGGCTCCGCGCCCGACTGTGCGGTCGCAACGCTGCAGGTGGGGCCGTCCTTCGTCGTTGCTTGCCCTGTCAGGCCGTGGCGCGGTTCGCTGTCCGTAGTCCGAGCCGGTTGTGCGGATCACCTCTCTCCACTGCCTGAGCCCCAGCTCTCAAGCAGACCGAGGGCCGCATGACTCGCTGGGGTTGCGAACGGCTGGTGGGATGACGTGCCTTGAGCACTTCCATTAGGGAGCACGCGCACCCCCGCACAGGTTCCGACCAGGGTCAAAGAACCACGACAGAGGAGGCCGCATGGAGATCACCGGGTTACCGGCCCTCGTGTTCTGCGGGGTGGACTGGGCCGAGGACCACCACGACATCGCGCTGGTCGACACCAGCGGTAAACAGCTCGCCAAGGTACGGATCGGCGATGACGCCGAAGGATTCGCCCAGTTCACCGCCCTGCTGATCGAGTACGGCGACCGCGCGGGCGCTCCGATCCCCGTCGCGATCGAGACGTCCCGCGGGCTCCTCGTCGCCTGCCTGCGGGCCACCGGCCGGCCCGTCTACGCGATCAATCCACTGGCCGTCGCCCGTTACCGGGACCGGCACTCCGTCGCCACATCGGGCTGCACCTCCCCTCCTACTGTGGAGACCGTGACCGGAGGGATAGTTGGGGGTCATGGCATCCAGGAAGCGCATCTACGACGCCGAGTTCCGTGAGGGGGCGGTGCGGATCGTGACGGAGACCGGGAAGCCGATTCCGGAGGTGGTCGAGGATCTGGGCATCCATCCCGGGACGCTGCACAGCTGGGTCTCACGGGCCCGGCGCAACGGGTCACCGTCGTCGGACCGGCCGGCGTCCGAGCCCTCTGGTGGCCGGATGCGGGAGGGTGAGCGGGCCGAGCTGGAGCGGCTGCGGGCCGAGGCCAGGGAGAAGGACAAGCGCATCCGCGAGCTGGAGATGGAGCTTCCCAATCTTGTTGTCAAGCCGCCGCGGCAGCGCGTTGTGCAGGCTGGTAGCACTCTCCGTCACGGATCATCGCCCACAGGACGTTGACGCGGCGGCGAGCGAGGGCCAGCAGGGCTTGTTTGTGGCTCTTACCCTCGTTGCGCTTGCGGTCGTAGTACGCCTTGGACGCGGGGCAGCACTTCAGGCTGACCATGGCCGACAGGTACATGGCTCGCAGTAGCCCGCGGTGGTAGCGCCGAGGCCGGTGCAGATTGCCGCTGACGCGGCCGGAGTCACGGGGTCTGGGGGCCAGGCCGGCGAAGCCGGCCAGCCGGTCAGCGGTGCCGAAGGCGTCCATCTCGCCGCCGGTCGCGGCGATGAACGCGGCGCCGAGCCTGGGGCCCATCCCTGGCAGGCTGCGGATCACCGCGGCGTGCGGGTGTTCGCGAAACCGGGCCTCGATTAAAGCATCGAGTTCGGCGATCTCCTCATCGAGGGCCATCACCCCCTTCGCCAGCCGGAGCACCATCGCCGCGGCCAGCGTCTCGCCGGGCAGCGCGGTGTGCTGGGCCTGGGCGGCCCCCACCACGGTCTTCGCGAGAGCAGCGGCACTGTGGACCTTGCGGTTCTTCAGCCAGTTTTCGAGCCGTTTGGTGCCCGCGCGGCGGATGGCGGCCGGGGTCTGGTAGCCGGTGAGCAGGGTGATCGGACCCTTGTTCGTCAGATCCAGAGCCCGCTCCAACGCTGGGAAGATCTCGACCAGTTGGGCGCGGAGCCGGTTGATCTGCCGGGTGCGGTCGAAGACCACGTCGAGGCGGCGAGTGGTGAGGGTGCGCAGGTCGACTGCGATCTCATCGCCGGGCCGGAGCAGACCGAGGTCACGGCGGACGCGGGCCTGGTCGGCGATCACGAAGGCGTCCTTGGCGTCGGTCTTGCCTTCGCCACGGTAGGTGCCCGAGGCGTGGTGAACGGCCAGACCGGTGAGGTAGGCGACGGGCTGACCGTGGTTGACCAGCAGACCGATCAGCAGTGCGGCACCGCCGTGGTTGAGGTCGACGGCCCACAGCACGTCGCGGGATATCTCCAGGACGTCGCCGATGAGCTGCAGCAGCTCGGCCTCGTCGTTGGAGACCCGGCGGGACAGCAAGCGGGTGCCGTCCGCATTGATCACCACGCAGTGGTGATGCGTCTTGCCGATGTCCAGTCCGGCCCAGATCTCCGGCACGTACCCTCCATGAGCTCGTCGTACACAGTTTCCGCAGACGACCTCGCCGGCGTTGCCCTACGAAGCGATCGAGTCGCAGTTCCCAATTGGCGGTCGAGTCGTCGCAGGACCCCGGGCGGCCAAGCTCCATAAACCATCCAAGTGGCACAGCGTGATGTCAGCCATACCCCGGGTCCCCGGGTCCGCCGATCTTACGAGTGACCGGCTCAGACCCGAGAAGAAAGGTAGGGCGTGATGTGTGCAAGCGATTCGTGGCCTTGTGGGTGAAGTAGCTGAGGCAGACCCGGCCGTGGCGGTCAGGGTGATCAGCAGCTGCAAGGCCGAGGAGGGCATTCCGCATCGCGTCGCCTGCCGGGCTCTGGGGGTATCGGAGTCGTGGTACTACAAGTGGCGCGACCGCCCGCCCACCGAGCGGGAGATGCGTCGACAGCACCTGGCGGAGGAGATCGAGGAGATCTTCCGCTGCTCCGGGGCCACTTACGGCTCGCCGAAGGTGTTCATCGAGCTGGTGCGCCGGGGCTGGCGGGTGTCGGTGAACCGTCGCGAAGCTGATGGCCGAGCTCGGGCTGGCGGGCCGGAAGGTCACGCGCCGCCGGTCGCTGACCAGGCCGGGCAGGCGGCCGGCCGCCCCGGACTTCGTCCGCCGGGACTTCACCGCCGAGGAACCGGACCTCGTCTGGGTGGGCGACATGACCGAGATCGACACCGTCGAGGGCAAGCTCTACC